>JBMFUH010000143.1:0-10326 GCA_049966735.1 Isosphaeraceae bacterium | reverse complement strand
GCGGTTGAAGAGCAGGCCCTGAGAATCGAGCATGGCCTGGGCGCGGCGGATCATGGCCGGACCGGCTCCGTCCTTCTCCATGCCAACCTTGACCAGCCGCGCGATGCCGACGCCGGCGGCCCCGGCGCCCAGGTAAACGATCCGTTGATCCGAGAGCTTCCCGCCGGTGATTCGAAGCGCCGAGAGGATTCCCCCCAGGGAGACCGCCGCCGTCCCCTGGACATCGTCGTTGAAGCTGGGCAAGCGCTTGCGGTAGCGATCGAGCAGCCGCAGCGCGGTGTTCTTGTGAAAGTCTTCCCACTGCAAGAGGGCGTGGGGAAAGACCCTATGGACGCCTTCCACGAACGCCTCGATGAACTCCTCGTATTCGCGGCCGCGCAGCCGCTTCTGGCGATAGCCGCAGTAGAACGGGTCAGCCAAAAGCGCCGCGTTGTCGGTGCCGACGTCGAGCGAGATTGGCAGGCAGAGCGAGGGGTGGATGCCCGCGGCGGCCGTGTACAGGGCGAGCTTGCCGACCGGGATGCCCATGCCTCCGGCTCCCTGGTCGCCCAGGCCGAGGATGCGCTCGTTGTCGGTCGCGACGATCAGGCGAACCTCGGGGTTGGGAGCGTTGCACAGCACGGCGGGGATGTCGGGCTTGTCTTCCGGAGTGATCCAGAGGCCGCGGGGAATGCGGGCGATATGGCTGTACTGTTGGCATGCCATCCCCACCGTGGGCGTGTAGATGATCGGCAGCAGCTCGCGCAGGTTCTCGACCAGGACACGGTAAAAAAGCGTCTCGTTGCGGTCTTGGAGGGCGGCCAGGCCAATGTATTTTTCCAGGTTGTCGCCCTTGACCCGAACCCGTTCCAGCTCGAGGACCACCTGCTCTTCGATGGAGAGGCGGCCATGCGGCAAGAGCCCGCGCAGTCCCAGACGGTCGCGTTCCTGGGGGGAGAAGGACGAATCCTTGTTCCACACGGGATCGCGGAGCAGGCGACTTCCCCGCGGTTTCACCTGACCTTCTTGTTCTTTATTGGGACAAGGTCGGTAATCCCTGTACCATCTGGTCGACGACATTCCTGGCCCTCCGACACAACCTGCGTGCCCGGGTCGATCGAGCGACAAGGGTTCTGCTTCGAGACGAAATTTGGTATCACGTTCCGGGAATACGCATGCTCGGGAGATTGCGTGAATTCCACCCCTGGGATCGGGTTGGGAGCTGTCGTCCCATCGGCCGGTCAGGGGAAGTCATTCGTTCTCCTCTTCGATTTCTTCCTCGCCTTCACTCTCGAGCTGGCTCAATCGCTTCTCGAGCCGGTCGAGCGTCGCGCTCTCCTTCGCGGTCGAAAGAGCCAATGCCGAGGGAAGAGCAGAGCCGACCTTCGCGGTAGAGCCAGCCGGGGCGGACGACTGTTCCAGCCGCCTGATTCTTTCCTCGATCGCCGAGATCCGCAAGTTCAGATCCTCGCGGCCCCCGGACGCGGCTGGTGGAGTGAAAGGGGTCGTGAAGGGAATTGCCGACGGCATGATCGCGCGCATCCAGTCGATGGGCGTCAGGAACGTGGCAAGCGGCGTCGGCTGCTGCATCTGCTCGAGGATCGCCAGCGACTGTCTGAGATACGACCGGAAAAACTCCAGGACCATGTCGTTGGCTTGCAGGATCCCATGGAGCATCGCCACGGGGAACATCTCCATCTTCTCGGGATGCCGCTCCAGCAGGATCTGGGTCAGGATGGCTCGGGTCAGATCCTCGCCGGTCTTGCTGTCTCGGACCTCGATCTTCTTGCCCTCCAGGACCAGGGCCTCAAGATCCTGCAGCGTGATGTAGCGGCGGGATTGACGGTCGTAGAGCCGCCGGTTGGGATAGCGCTTGATGGAGACGACCTCGGGAGTCGGATTGGGCATAACTTCCTCCGCCCTCCAGAAAGGCTCTCGATACGGACTGGGCGAAGATCGGCCAGGACGCGCCAGTCCGCCTGAACGGTCGTGACCTCGATCCGTCGCGTCCCTTGAGCTATTATTGTAGGGGCGATCATGATGCAACCGCAATATCGTGGTCCGGAGAGGCGGTGTATTCCGCATTCCTTGTCCAGGATGCGCCGACCGATCGCCAATTTTGCAGACGCAGCATCGCTCTCTTGACAAGCGCTCTGGCCCTGGGGACGATAGAAAATCGACCAGGGACCTTGCCAGAGATATCGCGTGACCGTGGAGAGGGGAAGGAGTCGGCCTCGGCGCATTCATCGAACGGGAATCCACGGATCTCTGAGAGACTCCCACCAGACGTCGATCCAGGGGGCGAAGAACCATGTTCGAGCAAATCTTCGACCAGTATCGCAAAGTCGTGGAATCGTCGTTCGAGACGCAGCAAGATCTGTACCGGGAATGGATGAACGGACTGCCGATCAAGCCGCCGGACCTCGGCTCCAGCGTGGATCATGAAGCGGCCCAGGAACATATCCGAACTTACCGGGAGCGCTGGAACGAGACCCTGGCCGAGATGCTGGAACAGCACCGCAAGGCACTCAACGAGCAGTACCAGCAGGGCATTCAGGCAATCGAGGCGGCATTTCGGACCACCGAGGCCAAGACGCCGGAGGAGTTCTGGCGGTTGACCCAGGAATTCTGGCGCAAGAGCATCGATTCGTTCAAAACGGCCTTGCAGATTCAGACCAAGTACGTGCAGAACCTCGCCAGCATGTGGTTCGATCTGATCACCAGAGGAAAAGTCTAGCAATCGTGGCACTCCTTCGAGACAGGACCAGCGGTCTCGCGACCGGCAAGGCGAGCCCCCAGGCGAACCGCGAGAGGCCGCCCGGCGTCGCGTTGCGGAACGAAGGCCCAGCTAGAGGCCGAGTTCATGTCTCGCGGCGGCGACACCGGAGAGCCTCGAATCATGATGCCGGCCCTCATGGCCCGGATGGTGGAGTGGGTGAGAAGAGTACGGGTCGAAGGGGCTTCGAGCAGTGCTGCCGTCGATGGCTCTGCGTGGGGCCCGCACTGTGGACCGATGGCCGGGGTATTTGGTCCGCGCGGCGGGCCCGACGATACTTGATGAGTGTGCAAGCCCGGGGGCCAGGAGTCCGTCGGGGTAGGAGTTAGAGAAATGAACATTCAAGGGAAATGTGCAGTCGTCACGGGCGCCGCCAGTGGAATCGGCCAGGCGGTGGCCCTGGAACTCGCCGAGCGAGGGGCCAAGGCGGTGGGGCTGGTCGACCGCTCGGAAGACGTTCTCAAGGTCGCCCGGACGATCAACGACCGCATGGAAACACCGCTGGCTGAAGCCCTGATCGGCGACACCTGCGACGACGACTTCCGGCGCAAGACGTTCGATCTCTTGTGCGCGAAGTACGGGCCTCCCGCCGTGTGCGTTCCCGCCGCGGGCATCACCCGGGATTCCCTGGCGGTCAAGGTCGACAAGCAGACCGGCAAGGCCGTGATCTACCCGATCGAGAACTTCCGGCTCGTCCTGGAGGTCAACCTCGTCGCCCCCGTCTACTGGGCGATGGAGATGATGGCCCGGATCGCCGAGGATCGCCAGGCCCACGGCAAAGGACGGTGGGAGCAGTCGGAGGGCATTCAGGGGACCGTCATCTTCATCGGCTCGATCTCGTCCCAGGGAATCCCCGGGCAAGTCTCGTACTCGGCGACCAAGGCTGCCCTCGAGGGAGCCGCGCGGACGCTCAGCAAGGAAGCCATCTACCATGGAGTCCGCTGCGCCGTCATACACCCTGGATTCACCGACACCCCCATGGTCCGGGCGCTGGGCCAGGACTACATCGAGAAAAACATCCTCCCTTACACCCAGCTCAAACGACTGATCAATCCCGACGAGATCGCCGACGCGATCTACTTCATGATCTGCAACTCGGCCGTCAGCGGCGAGCTCTGGGCCGACGCCGGCTGGCACCCGCAGGCGTGAACGACCTATGACCGATGCGCGTCCCCGCCGAACCACGGAGCACCTAAGCCACCGGGCTCCGAGTTCTGACAATCCCGGCGCGCCGGGATTGACCTTGCCACCAGGCCGACCGGAGGTCTCCAGCGGCGTGACCGGCAGGATCCCGGCGCGCCAGGACCACGGTCGGCGGGGTCAGAGACCCGCGCCCAACGGGAGACCGTGTCGTCGTCTCACCATCACGCCACGTTTCCGCCAGCCATTGTCGGACTTTGCTTGAACGTTGATCAAACAGAATGCGAACGCACGCTGGATCTGGGCTGTCGCCGCCCTCGAAAAATGGCTGAGATTCGTAGGGGGCCTTGCGTCGACCCGCCACTCGTGTAGAATAACTCAACCGTTCCGCGCTAAGCACGTCCTTGTCACTGTCTTCTTTGGAAGCAACGGTATTTAGCCTGGGTCTTCTTTCGAGTGTTTGTCGCTCAAGAGAGTGTTCAAGGAGTCGAGCTTGCGACCAAGGGGCGTCTCCCAGGGAATTCGATCATCGACCCGCTTCGCGATTCCGGAAGAGCGGAATTCCTTGTCGTATTGCACCGTTCGTTGCACCGGGCAGGATCTTGGGGCAGCGTTTGTGGTTCATCGGCGGAGGCCAGCGTTCATGTCGGAAAAGGCGGCGGAGTCTCCGGTTCGCATCATCGGCAGCCGGGAATTGCACCAGAATCTACCCGGTATTCTCAAGGAGCTGGAAAACGACAAGGTCCGGTATGTCCTGACAGTTCACGGCAAGCCGCGCGCGGTCCTGATCGGGGCGGAGCCCTATCTTAATCTGATCATCGACGGCAAGCGCCCCAGCGAGGCCCTGGTGGGCCTGCAACTGACCGCCCTTCTGGGCGGGAACCTCGATACGCACTCGCTCGACGACCTGGAGCGAGCCCTCGACGCGCGGAGAGATTGAGCCAGGCAGCCCGCCCGGGGCTTCACTCCGAGGTCTCGACCTCGACGACCTTCGCGGGCACGGCACTCCGGTTCATCCGTGCTCGAAAAAAATGGACGACGCCGGGCAAGACCGAGATGACGATGATCGCGTAGATGATCAGGTGGAAGTTCTTCTGAACGGTCTCCAGACCGCCGAACCACCATCCACTCAAAAGAAACAGGAGCACCCAGGCGGCGCCGCCGGTCACATTATAGAGTGCGAACTTGAAGTAATTCATCTTGCCGATGCCGGCGACGAACGGAGCGAAGGTCCGGATGATCGGCATGAACCGGGCCAGGATGATGGTCACTCCGCCGTACTTCTCATAAAACTCGTGAGCCTCCCGCAGGTGTTTCCGGTTCAACAGCCAGGTGTCCTCGCGTGAGAAGACCTTGGGGCCCACGTAATAGCCCACGAAGTAGTTGACGGCGTCGCCCAGCACGGCCGCCGCGATCAAAAGCGCGCAGACGAGGCTCAGGCTGATCGGCGAGCCCGCGCTCGCGGTCACCGCCCCCACCGCGAAGAGCAGCGAATCACCCGGCAGAAACGGCATCGCGACCAGCCCCGTCTCGGCAAAGATGATTGCAAAGAGAATGCCGTAAAGCCACGGGCCGACGAGTTGAGCCAGGGCGTTGACCGAGTCCGGGCTCAGGTGGCGAAGTGTCTGGTAAAGCTGGTTGAGCAGTTCCATCAAGTGGCTCCGTGGGTCGGGACACTCAACGCGTCCAAATCATTTCGCGCTATTCGGGGAGGGCGAGCCTTCTGGCGAGCCCATCCAGAAGACAGCTCGGCAGGAAGACAGCTCGGTAGGAAGACAACTCGGCAGGAGCCTCGCTCTCCCAGAATCACGAAATACTATTCAGCCCGTTGCGTGGGGATCTTGAGCAGTTTAGGTCATCTAGCGCGGCGGCGAGACCGGGACGCCGGCCGCTGTCGCGTCGCGGGTGCGGACGGGGAGACGGACGTTGCGGATCCCGGCGGCATCGCAGACGGAGAGCACGTCGGCCAGGTCCTGGTAGACCAGCGTCGCCTCGCCCCGGACCATCACCCCCTGGTTCGCATAGCGTGCGTGGGCCTCCGACAGGAGTGTCGCCAGGCCGTCCAGATCATAGGTCGTCTCGCCGACGGCCACCGCGCCGGGGCGGACCACGGTGAGGATCAGATCGTCAGGAGCGGCGGTCAAGGGAGCGGCCTCGGCCACCTCGGGAACAGACACCCTGAACTCACTCTCATCCCAGTCGTAAAGCCTGGTCGCGGCCATGAAGAAAACCAGGAGACAGAGAATCACATCCACCATCGGCGTCATGTTGATGTAAGGCGGATCTTCGTTTTGCTGGTTCTTGGAAAGCATGAAGAATCACCCGCTTGCCTGATCAATAGACCCGAGTCTCCTGCCGGAGCGGTTCCGAGGTCGAGATTGCTCCGTGCCGCCGGTCCGATCCCAAGGGGCGGACCGTCTCGCTCGAGACCAGGTCAATGACCTGGCGAGTTTTCTCGTCCAGTTCGCGGACCAGTACGTCGACCCGGTTGAGCAGATAGTAATAGGCGGCGACCGCGAAGATGGCGATCACCAGGCCGAACGCCGTCGCCACGAGTGCCAGGCTGATTCCCTGCGCCAGCGCCTCGCCGCGGGCCGGTCCCACCCGACCGCCCAGCGCGTCGAACGACTGGATGATGCCCACCACGGTGCCGAGCAAGCCCAGGAGCGGCCCGATGGTGGCCATGCCGCTGAGCACGCGCAGGTTGCGCTTCAGCTCGACGACCTCGCCGGCCGCGTCGTGGCTCAAGGTCTGGCGAATCGTGGCCCCGGGCTGTCCCCATGCCTTGATGACCATTCCAAAAACTCGGGCCGCGGGGCTCTCGTGCGCCTTGCACAGCTCCAGGGCGCGCTCGCGATCGAGCTTGCCGGTGGACAGCCGCTCCAGGAACCGATCGACGAACTCGGCGGGCAGCACGCGCTTCCGCCGGATGGCGAGCCATCGTTCGAGCGCGATCCCCAGGGTGAAGATCGAGCAGGCCGCCAGGGGCCAGAGCATCGGGTTGGCCTGAAACACGAGCTGGCGGACACTCCCCCGGTTGACCCCCGGTTTCGCGGCGGGTGCGGTCGGTGGTAGGGACGACGGACCGGCATCCGGGGCAGCAGAAGGCGGCGCCAAGGTCGCCGGCTGCTCCGGTGTCGTCTTCCCAGCTTCCTGGGCCAGGCAGACGGTCGAGGCGGCAATCAGAAACGCGGTGAGGATCGCCGGCCTGAGGGCATGCGGCGAGGGGGTTGATCTGGCCATGAAACGCTTCCCAGGAGAGGTCCCACGTACGCTTTGCTTTCGAGGTTCCATCCTCGTAAAGGCCAGGCAGGAGGGTATTTGGAGCCCGGGTCGTCGCACCCGCGGCGCCTCTTGATTCTAGCCAACCCCCCCTGCCTGTCAATCGCGGCCACGGACGCGCACCATGCAAAGGGCCGATCGAGGACCCGTCGCCGGCTGGCGAGTCCTGACCGGCCCTGGCTTTTTCTCCGGGTGAGGCAAGCTCGGCTTCAGCCAACCGCCTCACATAAGACCTTTCCCCGGGCCAGGCTCCTCAGCTTCTCGAGGGCCCCTTCCTGGATCTGGCGGATCCGCTCCTTGGAGACGTCGAGCACCTCGCTGACCTGGGAAAGCGAATGGCACTCTTGCCCGCCCAGGCCAAACCGAAGTTGCAGGACAACCTGCTCCCTGGGTTTGAGCTGCCGCATCAGCACGACCAGGAATTCGTCCAGCTCCGAAGACGTCTCCTCCTCCCTGGCCGGGTAGGTCAAGGTGCTCAACAGACACGACCCCTCGTCGGCACGCAGGCGGGCATTGAGCGAGACGGTTGGCCGCGTGGCCGAGTGAATGTGCTCGATGGTCGCCGACCGGCCAACCGAGGAACTGTTCCGCCCCGGCTTCCGGGATGAAGCCAGTTCGGGATTGCTCTGGGCAAGCTGTTGCAGATGACGCGGATTGAGGCGGACCGGGTACGCTCCCGCCGCCACGGCCTGCTGCAAGGCCTGGCGAATCCACCAGACGGCATACGAGGCCAGTCGAGTCTTCTTGCCGGGCTCGAACCGGTCGATCGCCTTGAGCAGGCCGCAAAAGCCCTCCTGGAGCAGGTCGGAGCTCGAGATGCCCCGGTTCCTGTACTTCCGGGCGACGTGGGCCACCAGCCGCAGGTTGGCCATGGCCAGCCTGGTTCGGATCTCGTTGTAGCGGTCGGCCAGTCGGGCCATCCGCTGCTGGACCTCGTCCTTGATCCCATCCTGATGCAACAGAGCGCGAACGAAATCCTGGATCTCACGCTCGGGCTGACTCTCGGAGATCGCCTCATCGCCCGCCGGCGCGAGCCGGAGCAAGAGCTGCTTGCAGCGGTCCAGCTCCACGAGCAGAGCACGCTCCTCCTCGGGGCGGAGAACCTGAACGTCGGGTCGGTTCAAAAGCGCCGCGCTCGTCAGGTCATATTGCTCAAAGTGTTCCAGAGACATGGCGTCATCCTTCCAGTGAATCATGATGCGTCATATGTAGATAAAATGAAAGCACGGTCGACGATCGGGACGGACGCGATCCCGCCCAGTTCACTCGTCTGGCGATCGCCGGACGCCGATCGAGCGTCCCCCCTCGCCGGGGACGACGGCCGGGCCCGCCGCGGGCGCGGGGATTCTCCCCGGCCACGAACGCAGGTCGCGGCGATCCTCAAGTGGACAGAGCGATGTCGCCTCGCTCAGGCTGAACTGAGTTGGATCAGATGGAGGACATGGGCCCAATCAGGTTTCGAGATAAGATATTGACGAGAACCCATGGATCAGTCCTCCACTCGCCGATCAGGCGGACAGGCCGAACTCGCCCGCTCAAACCGCTCTTCATCCGTGCTACCTTCCTGAACGCGGCAGGGGCGCTTCTGTCACGTCCCTTTCTTGTTTTTTGTTCGCCTGCATGGGAGGAAATGGTATGATCGATCGAAGTGGGGGCGGCTGATTCGTCCGAATGCCAACCCCTACCATGCCTTGCGTCCAGGAGTCTGGTCGTGGACGATGGCTTAGTGGAAGTCGAGGCAGTTGAGAAAGACCCGCTCTTGAGCGAGCTGTCCACTCAATGGACCATGCTCTTCCAGGCGAATCACGGTACGCCTGAACAGATGAGCGATGCCCTGCGGATCATGATGCTCCGCTACGAGGGGGCGGTTCACCGCTACTTGCTCAAGGCGGTGGGAGACCCCGAGGTCGTCCGCGAGCTGGATCAGGAATTCGCCCTCCGCTTCCTCAAGGGCAAGTTTCTCAAGTACGACCCCAGGCTGGGACGATTCCGCGACTACGTGAAGCGGGCCGTGCGCAACCTGATGATGGACCACCATCGTCGCCAGGCGAAGACCCGGCGGCTGGACACCGACTACGATCAGGCTGTGATCGCGGATTCAAGCGTCGATGAGATCGACGAGCAGATCATCACCGCGTGGCGCGACGAACTCCTGGACCGAACCTGGAATGCCCTGGAAGACCTGGAAAAACGCACCGGTCAACCCCATCACACCATCCTCAAGTACCGCGCGCGCCACCCCGATCTCAACTCCGACGAGATGGCCAGAGGACTTGCCGACGTGCTGGGCAAATCTCTTTCCAGCAGTGCCCTGCGCAACCGGCTCCAGCACGCTCGCGAAAAATGGGTCGGCCTGCTCGTCGACGAGGTCAAGGCCAGCCTGCGCACGCCCAGCCGCGAACAGGTCGAGGAAGAACTGGCGGAACTGCGCCTGCTTCATTACTGCAAGCCCGTCATGGCCCGACTCAACTTCGACCTGGGGCCGAACTGATCGTCTGGATTGCTAGATCGAACAGCGCAAATCCCTGTCTGGACGCCATAGTCTTATTAGGCTAGTATTTGTTCCCGCCGGGCTGGGTTCGACGCGCAAGCGAGATTAGCAGTCATCCGGAAGGCGATTCCATGCCTGGATTGCCGCGCGAGATACTCTGGCGCTATGGCCTGGCCGTCCTCCTGGTGGGGCTGGCGGTCGCCGTGCGTCTGGTTCTCCGGCCGATTCTCGGTGACGGCTATCCCTTTTTCTTGTGCTTCGTCGCCATCGTGCTGGCTGCCAGTTATGGCGGCTATGGACCATCGCTCGTCGCACTCGTTCTTTCCTGGTTCCTGGTCGACTCTTTCTTTCTCGTTTCCCCAACGAACCCTCAGCTCTTCCACTCCAGGTCTCAGATCGCTCTTGCTTTCTTTGCCATCGGCCTGAGCGTCGCCGTGCTCGGCGGGAGATTGAGGAAGGCCCGAGAGCGCGTCTGGGCCGGTAATGCTGAATTGCAGGAGGCGTTTGAATCACAGCAAGCGGAGCGGGAATGGCTCCAGATCACCCTGGCCAGCATCGCGGACGCCGTGATCACCACCGATCCAGAGGGTCGGGTGACCTCTCTCAACCCTGTCGCCGCCCGGCTGACCGGCTGGAGCCTGTCCGAGGCGGTGGGCCG
>JBMFUH010000142.1:0-10344 GCA_049966735.1 Isosphaeraceae bacterium | reverse complement strand
GAGGTCGTGGGGGGGCGGACGATTACGAGTATGAGAAATCGATTACGAGGACGATTACGATTACGAGTATGAGAAATCGATTACGATTACGAGTACGATTACGATTTGGTGAGAAAGTCAAGAACCTGGGGGTTCCGCCAGGATTGGCACGACTTTCCGCTGCAATCCGCCGGTGACGTGGACTTTGCCCTCGGCGTCGACGAAGACGTTGATCTCGCTGCGCACGCCGAACGCGGCCAGGTAGATTCCAGGCTCGACCGAGAAGCAAGTCCCGCGCAGGACCAGGCGTTCCTCGTGGGTTTCCAGATTGTCCATGTTGGCGCCGTTGCCGTGAACTTCCTGGCCGATGCTGTGGCCGGTGCGGTGGATGAAGTTCGGGCCGTAGCCGGTGTCGGCGATGACCTTCCGGCAGGCGTCGTCCACTTCAAAGCCGCGCAGCGGCCGGCGGCGAAGGCGTCGCGGACGCGGGCGATCGCCGCATCACGCGCCCGGGCGACGATGGCGAAGATGGTCTCGTACTGCTCGGGAACCGTCTCGCCGACGAAGCCCACGCGGGTCAGGTCGCTGTACACGGCGCGCGGTTGGTCCAGCTTGCACCAGAGGTCGATGAGCACGAAATCGCCCTTGCCGATCACGCCGTCGGAGCCGGGCTGAGGCTCGTAGTGCGGGTTGCCGCTGTGCGGGCCGACCCCGACGATCGGCGGACTGTATGTGGTCATCCCGTGACGGTGGAAGTGATCCATGATGGCCGACTGCACTTCCATCTCGCGAATCGTCCCGCCTTGCTTCACTCGCTGGGCGATCAAGGACCAGGCCAGGTCATACGCTGAAGTTGTGCACACCTCGGCCGCGCGATGCGACTGCCACTGGTCGTCGTCCCAGGTGGCCTCGAACTGCTGGATCAGGTCGCCCGACGATGCGACCTCCATGCCCAGCGATCGCACCAGCTCGACGGTGCCGGCGTCCACCTTCGAGACGTACGGGTTCGAGACGCGGGGCGCGAACTCCATCGCGACCTTGCGCTTGCCCGCGATAAGCTGGGCGATGCCCGTCTCCAGCTCTTGCCAGGTCAGGTAGATGAGCTTGCCGCCGGGCAAGTGATCCAGCGCGGCGGTCTCGATCCGGTGAACCAGCTTGGTCGGTTCTCCGGCGGCTGGAATCATGTAGAAGAACCTGCGCGAGCCGGTGGGCATCCCTTCCATGTCGAGCACGCGGCGGGCCAGGACGTTGCTGGCGCGGAAGTCGTAGAGCAGCCAGCCGTCCAGGCCAAATTCCCGCAGGGTCTGCTGGATCGCGGCAAGGTCGAACATTGCCTGATGTCCTTGAGTCCTTGAGTCTCAGTTTCGCTCCTCTCGATGAACTCCCCGGGTCTCGGAGAGCGCCATCGCATGACTTTAGCCGGCTCGCGAGGGGATTGGCTAGCCCACGAGGGGAGAACGCGCCCTTGCCCTGACATCGCGGAATGATTCCGAGACGTCTCGCTCATCCCCCCGCGGAGGCATTCTTCCTGGGTGGCATGCTCACGTCAGTGCTTCAGCGGATCACTTGCTTGCCGTGGTCGTAATGGATGGCCTTCTGCCGTTCCACGACAAAGTCCCAGTCGAGTCGGTGGGGCGGCTCCAGGTAGTGGCGATAGGCCGCGGCCATCTGCCGCGCGGCCTCATCATACAGCACACCCCCGAAACCCGCCCCCAAAGCCGGGAAGGTGGCCACGTCGATCTTCCGGTCTGATGTCCTGTTGTGCGCGTGGATCGCCAGCAGGGCGGCCCACATCGCGGTGTAGACCTTGTCGGTCCCCTCGATGCTTCCCGGCACCCTCATGGTCGGGGAGTGGGTCAGGAAAGGAATCGATGTGTGACCAGTAGGCAGGACAAAGGCCGTGCCGATGGGCTGCTCGCCGAGGAAATCGTCTATGATCCGATGTTGCACGCGCTCCATGATCGTCTCGCCGAAGAAGCGAACGACCGCCGCGTCGATCCCCGCCGTCATGATCCCGAACGCGTTCCCCGCGGTGACGAAGCAGTCGTGAGGTTCCAGATCCTCGAACGCCGAGCAGATGATGCGGACCCGCGGAAGGCCGGCGAAACGCTCGCGAAAAGCGTCGCACATCCGCTCGTTGGGATGAATCAGCCAGATCGATTCGATCATGATCTCGCGTCCAGTAACTCGCCGCACCGGCGTCTCAAGGGCATCTACCGCGGAACCGGTTCTTCTCAACAGAACTCACATCTTGCTCTCATTGTACTGGCCACTCTCGACGATCGCCAGAGTCCCGTCAACGGGGTTGAACACCAGCTCCATGTGCTGAGGGACAATTCCCCTGGCCAGCCCTTCCGCCTTGCCCAGCCATCTCGCAACGGCCGGGAGGCCCTGCCACGCAACAGCCGGTTGGCCGTGTGGCGGAACTCGCGGAGTACGGGGTAGACCATCAGTCTCCAGTGCTCGTCGTACCATCCCCGCTCAATCATGAAATCGGCAGCGCTCAGCCCGGGTTTTCGGGGTGGTTCGTAGTCCGCCAGGAAGATCCTGTACGGGAGCCTCTCATCCCCAAACTCCCGTCGTGCTCCTGACGGCTCATGGCGGCGAGCAAACAGCCATTCAGGCCTTGCGCGTCAGAGCGATGAACTTCGTTCCCAAAGCCGCGCTGGGGACGGACTTGCTCGAGACCCTGGAGAAGGTCCTCGCCATTTCCGCGATGGAAAGGCGAAAGCTCCGCGTGAAGGGTTGTTTGCAATACCGCGAGGCGCGATTTCAGATCGGGAATGATCCGGCCCTGATCGCGCCGCTGGTGGAGGTGCTCCTGGAAGACATGAGCGCGAACGACTTAGAGCGGTTTAATCATGCGTTGCATGCAGCCTTCAAAGAACGCCGATGTCAGTCCTTGGGGCGGCTTCGGCTCCGGGTGCTCCGCGGTCGTTTCTTGACCTGGGAGGGCTGGTTGATCACGGCCGACAGGAGGTCGGCGAGCCGCTTGCCCGCGTCGCATGGGCAAGTGGCCAGCTCGGCCATTTCCGCGAAACTGAGCTGCGGGTCGGGAAAAGGGAGACGGCCCTCGGCCTGCTCGGCCGTCGTCAGCAGCGTATATTGCTTGTTCCTGTGCTTCAGCTTGACGCCGCACCGCTTGAGTAACTCGAGTTCCCGATAGAACGTCCGCAGGCCGATATTCAGGTGCGAGAGGATGAGTTCCCGGGTTCTCGGCGTCTCGGCAAGATACCAGACAAGGCGATGAAGCCGCGCGGCGCGTTGCAGCGTGATGTGGACCGACGGACGACGTCGCGTGTTGGATGGGTTGGTCATGATCCACTGTCCTTCCAAGACCTCTGCTTGCTCCATGGCTCGAATGCACGCAATCATTCTGGCCTTCAGGGCCAACGCGCAACCTGCATCGGTCGCGGACCTCCGAGATCAGGCGAGCTGGGAGACTTGGTTCCCTTTCTTCGTCCCTAGATGGCCCGTCGGCTCTGCCGATTTGGAGGGCTGGAAGACTTTTAACGATTTTCTCAAGGATTCCGATCTCGCTGTCGATTATCAGACAAGGACCGCCAAATCTCCAGCCACTTCTGGCACGACAATGCTCCACCAAGCAGCCATTGCCGCCTGCATTCTCGCTGTCAAGGAGCTGGCGTGGGCGCTGGAGACTTGGCCCAGGTCGACACTGGGCCGGCGTTCGAGGTGTACGCCGGAACGGTCGGTCGGCCTTGCCTCCTGGAAAAAGGGTGTCTGATCCATGTCGACGCGAAAGCCAAAGCCACCGAGACGGTCCCTTCGACCCGGGGCTGAAATACTGGAAACGCGGAAGCTGCTCTCTGCGCTCTCGACCACCCCCACAGCCACGGTCTCCGGTACGGACCTCAAGGGCGACCACTGGACCTTGACGCTCTACGGCCCGGGAACGTTGAACGTGGTCGACAAGAACGGCCAGGCGTTCACCAAGGCCAACCAGAACATCCCGGACAACATCAACACCATCATTGTCTCCGGCACGACGACGTCGCAGAGCCGGCTGGTGGGGAAGGTGACTTACGTTCCGCCCGGCTCGGACGGCCGGGTCTTTTTCCAGCAGCTCACGATCGAAAACACAGCCGCTTACGGACATCTCGATCCGAACCTGGTGCGCCCACGGCTCACCGGCCAGCAAAACGGCATTGCCGCGGTGGACATTCCCAACTTCTGGCTGGGAAACACCAGTGGAACAGCGCCGACCCAGAACTCACTCTTCCATTCAACCTCGAACGGACTGGGTGGCGAGACGCCGTTCAAGGTCGCCGGCGGCATCGACGCGCCGGAGGGCATCAACGTCCTGCGGTTTGGCGGGGTGGACACAACGTACACGCCCCCTAACGGCACGCCGCTGAACCAGACCAAGCAAAACAACGAGTTCGTGATCAACCTGGGCCCGCCGGTCTCCGACGGCACGAGCATCATCCTCAACAAGGTCATCAGCGACGCGGGCTCGTCAACGGTGGCCAGCACCACAACAACTTACCAGGACGCCGTGACCTTCGTGGTCAACGGACGGCTCAACCTGTTCCAGGCCAACGAGATCGATGGCA
The DNA here is from genome assembly GCA_049966735.1 of Isosphaeraceae bacterium. Classification (GTDB taxonomy): domain Bacteria; phylum Planctomycetota; class Planctomycetia; order Isosphaerales; family Isosphaeraceae; genus Aquisphaera. The sequence continues at coordinate 5,791 of JBMFUH010000142.1, read as the reverse complement.
GCACCGGAACTGGGCTCGTGCCCACTCAGTTCATCGAACCGAGTTCGTCGACGACCTCGCTCCTGGCTGGTGGAACCTACCTGGTATCCGACGTGGGAGGTGGCACCTCGACCGGGCAGATCGGCAACATCCGGATCGGCGGCAATGTCACGAACTTCACGGCCATGGCGCTGGCGACCGACCTGTTCACCTTCCCATCCGCCGATCCATCGACCGGACCGCAGGTGAGCAACTTCTTCATCGGCGGCGAGACGAATAACGTGATCCTGGTGGCCCCGGCCGGCTCGCGTAATGTGCAGTTCGGCCGCGGCATGGACAACGTGATCATCAACAGCGCGATCATTTCGAACCTCAAGGCCAACCGCGGAGCTATCGGGTCGAGCATCACGGTGAAGCGGACCATCGGCAACCTGTCGATCGGCGGGGATGTGGTCAACACCAACATCCAGTCCGGATACGCCCAGGAACTCTCGGCCGTGGCCAATGTTCCCTTGACGGCGCTCAACGGCCAGACGATCGCGGCGGCCGGAGTCTTCAACGGCCAGGCGCCGCCGACAATCGTCAACCGGATCCAGAACACGCTGCTCAATCAACCCACCTACGCCCCCCTGGCACACGGCGGAGGCTCCATTCACGGGCGGATCGCGGGCAACGTGACCAACTCGGTCATCTCGGTCGCCGTTGACCCCAACCCCTCGGGAATCAACAATCCGGGACAGTATCAGCTTGCCACCAGCACCAACTTCCCGTTCGGCTCGCCCAGCAACATCATCCTGCCCGGCGGCAACATCAACGTCAAGGTCGAGGGGCAGATCGACAACAGCGGGCTCCAGTCGGGAACCAATCCCCTGGTTTCGCCCGACATCGCCTCGAACATCGCCTTCTTCGCCAAGCACGTCAATCTTCACAAGGGGCCGGTCGTCCCGCCGGACGTCGCCTCTGCTCCGTACGCGTCCCCCGTTCCTTATGGCAGATCGCAGAGCGCCCTCAGGGGACTCTTCAAAATCGACAACTCGGTCCAGCATCCCCAGAGGAAATAGCATGGAAAACCACGTCGCGGTCATCGGCTTTCCGCGACCCGGTCGGCAATGTCCCGGCGATAAAATCCGTGGGGAAACCGGATCGTGCGGACGGCATCGTAGGCGCGGTCACGCGCCTGGGGCAACGTATCTCCCAGCGCGGTCACGTTGAGCACGCGTCCACCGTCATTGACGACGCGTGCTTCGCGGCCGCCGCCTGACTCGGACCGCAATGTCGTTCCCGCGTGAAACACCTTCACGTCCGGCAGTCGGTCGGCCGCGTCCAGGTTTTCGATGGGGTGATCGCGCTCGTAGTGTCCGGGATACCCTTCCGAGGCCATCACGACCGTCACCGCTGGTCGAGAGTCCCACTCCAGATCGACCGAATCAAGCCGCTCGTCAACGACCGCTTCGAGGGCGTCGAGCAGGTCTGATCTCAGGCGGAAGAGCACGACCTGCGTCTCCGGATCGCCAAACCGGACGTTGAACTCCAGAACCTTGGGCCCTTGATTGGTGAGCATGAGCCCTGCGTAGATGATCCCACGGAACGGCCGGCGAGCACGCTTGAGCGCGTGGACGACGGGCACCAGAATCTCTCGCTCCACTTCCTCCATCAGTCCAGGGGTGACCCGGGGCGTCGGCGAGAACGCCCCCATCCCGCCGGTGTTGGGGCCCTCGTCGTGGTCGAAGGCCCGCTTGTAATCCTGACTCGATTCCAAGGGGATGATCGTCCGACCGTCGGTCAAGGCCAGCACGCTGCACTCGTGGCCGTCAAGCCGCTCCTCGATGATCAGTCGGTCTCCAGCCTGGCCGAAGACCCGGCGGATCATGATCGTATCGACGGCCTCCAGAGCCTGGCGCAGGCTGTTGCAGACGTAGACCCCCTTGCCCGCCGCCAGCCCGTCGGCCTTGAGCACCAAGGCCAGCGGCCTGCCGAGCACGAAGTCGCGGGCGTCGGCAACCGTGTTAAAGACGCGACGATGCCCCCGCTCCTCGATCTCCACCTGCACGCCCGGACTGAGCATCTCCCGCGGGTCCAGAATGCGCTCGATGGCCTCCAGAGCCTCGGCGGCTGTCCGACAATGCAGGGTGTGGCGAATCGTCGACCGTCCTCGCGAGCGAACGGTCAGGGCCACCTCGCGAGTGAGGATGTACTGCTCGGCGTCGGGACCGGAGCGGAAAACGCGGTAATCGGCCGTGGGAATCCCGGCCTGCCGCATCAGGTCCTTGGCGAAGACCTTGGAGCCCTCCAGCTCGGCCGCATCCTTGCGTGGGCCGAAGATCCGCAGCCCCTCACGCTGAAACAGGTCGACGATGCCCTTGCAGAGCGGCTCCTCGGGGCCGACCACCGTCAGGCCGATCCCTTCCCGCTTGGCGAACTGGACCAGGCCGCGCGAGTCGTGCTGCTCGATCGGCACGTTCTGCACGTCGAGCGCGGTCCCCGCGTTGCCCGGGGCACAGTACACGGCCGTCACGCGCTTGGACTGCTTGAGCTTCCAGCAGAGAGCGTGCTCCCGCCCTCCCTTGCCGATCACCAGGACTTTCAACCGAGAGACTCCCGAGAAAACGCGACGAAAGAAGTTCTCTCGTATTATAGAAAGCATCTGGTGACGGCGCACAGCAGAGACCGGCGGGCGAAGTGGCGGCCAAGCTCAACGACCGGCGGGATTGATCCGGATCTCGTGCACGACCTCGTTGGTCTCCGGGCGAGGGCTCACGGCGATGACCGCATCGTATTGCCAGAGGCCGAGGAAGGCGAACCGGAACTGGGGATCGGTGCTCGCCGGAACCAGCGCGCTGAGCGAGATCTTGTTCGCGGCGTCTCGCACCAGCTTCACGGCCTCCTTGCCGTCGGGATAGAACATCTCCCGCTCTGTGTCGCCGCGCTTTTCCCGGCCCTTCCCGTCGCTCCGGGTGAAGCAGAGGATGCCCGGTGCCGCCAGCGTCCAGCTAAAGATTCCCGTCGGGCTGCTCACGATCGGCGGCACGAGTGCCTTGACGAGTACGAGCATCCAGAGCGTATGGGCCAGGTGCGGCCGGCTGCGCCCGATCAGCCGGGCCGCGATCCCCAGCAGAAGCGCCACCAGCGTGACCTGCCAGAGCTGGTTCCAGGCGAGAATCGCCAGCGCAGCGCGATCGAGATTCATGGCTTGGGCTCCTCCTGCTCCAGGCGATCGAGCAAGTCACGAAGCTGGCGGACGTCGTTCTCGGAGATGCCGCGGTCTTCGATGAGATGCCGGAGGAGGGGCCAGACCTCGCCGTCGAAGAGCCGGTTCATGAGGTCGTCCACCACCTGGCCGATGACCCGGCGCGGCTGGACCTTCGGGCTGTAAATCAGCGTCCGGCCATCCCGGCGCGTCCGTAGATACCCCTTGGCCGCGAGCCGCCGCAGGTAAGTCTGCACGGTCTTGAAGTCGAGCGAGCGCTCCGCGGGCAACGCATCCAGGACTTGCTGGACCGAGGCGGAGCCCAGCTCCCAGACGATCCGGGCCACCTCGAGCTCCGAAGGCGCCGGTACAGAACGTTTGGCCATTTCCCTTTCCTCCCGTTAGCGTTCAACTGTACGCCATCATCGCGTACAATTGAACGCCGTCAAGAGGCGCCGCGTTATGGGTTGTGAGCGGAGGGCCGGGAATGAGTTCCGCACGGCCCACGGTTGGACCAGGACCACGGGCGCAAGAAAAACCGCTCCCGTGAGAGAGCGGCGGTTGCCCCGTAGGGCAGAGCCTGCGAATTTTTACTCTTGTTGCGAAGAGACTCGCGGCTCCGGATCGGTTACACTGACAGTATTATGACGACACTCACGGCTTGAGTCAACCACAAATTGAGAAGTGGCGAGCGATGAAGCAAATCTTGGGATTGGACATCGGCTCCAACTCGATCGGTTGGGCGCTTGTTGAGCAGGGCGCGACGGAGGTGCGAATCGTCGCGATGGGCGTCCGGGTCTTCCCGGAAGGCGTCGACCGCGACCAGCAAGGTGGCGAGCAGTCGAAGAGCGAGAATCGTCGGCTCGCCCGCGGCATGCGCCGGCAGATCGCCCGCCGCGCACGGCGGAAGAAGATTCTGAGAGGAGCACTCGTTGAATGTGGGCTCTACCCCGAAGACAAGGGCCGGCAACTCAGCCTCGACAGGATGGACCCATACGAGCTGCGAGCCCGCGCCTTGCGTGAGCCCGTCACGCCTCACGAGCTGGGACGCGTGCTCCTCCATCTCTGCCAGCGGCGAGGCTTCCTGTCCAACCGGAAGACCAACAGCAAAAAGAAGAAAGAGGACTCCGAGACGCTGCAAGAGATGAGTGAACTGGCCAGCGAAATGGGGTCACATACACTTGGAGAGCACTTCGCGGCGCTCCGGGCAGATGACGACCACGTCCGCGTGCGGGGAAGACACACCCGGCGCGACATGTACGAACACGAGTTCGAGCGCATCTGGCAAGCCCAGAGCCAGCACCATCCCGAGCTGCTGAGCGAAGCCCTCAAGTACGGAACAATGGGCCAGCGCGCCTATCCACGAGAGCCCGACCCGCGCAGCGATCGGAAGAGGGATCGGAAAAGGCAAACGGTCCTCTCGCTGTTCGGCCTGCACGGCATCATCTTCTTCCAGCGCGCCATGTACTGGCCCAGGAGCGTGGTCGGAGCATGCACTCTCGAACCGAAGCAGCCGCGCTGTCCCCGGGCCGACCGGCACGCCCAGCGGTTCCGAATTCTCCAGGAGGTGAACAATCTGCGGACTATCGACCCACGCGGCCGGGAGCGCCGGCTCACTCCGGAAGAGCGCTGCACCGTGATCGGGCTCCTGGAGAAGAAGGAGAAAGTCAAGTTCGAGGATCTCCGGAAGAGGCTCAATCTAGATCAGAACGCCGTCTTCAACCTCGAGCGCGGGGATCGTGGAGAGTTGAAGGGCATGACCACGGACGTCCTGCTTTCGAAAAAGGACTTCTTCGGCAAACGCTGGTCCTCTCTTGACGAGCCCACCAAAGACGGGATCGTCCGCAGCCTGATCGAGGATACCGAACAGAAGCGCGTCCGCACCCTGGCCGAGCGGGAATGGGGCTGCGACAGCGCAACGGCGGAGCGTCTGACCCACCTGGACCTCGAGGCAGGCTACATGTCGGTTAGCCGAGTGGCCATCGACAAGCTGCTCCCGCACCTGGAGCGCGGCTTGCCGCTCATGGGAAACGACCCGAGCGACTCGGCGCTGCACGCCGCGGGCTACCTCCGGCCCGACGAGCAGACGATCGGCCAGCGCGACGACCTGCCGCCGCCACCGGACGAGATTACCAATCCCCTTGTCCGGCAGGCCGTCCACGAGGTGCGCAAGCTGGTCAACGCATTGATCCGCCGCTGGGGCAAGCCGAACGCCATCCACATCGAGCTGGCGCGCGAAGTTCAAGGGGGCCTTGCCCAGCGGCAGGCCTACAGCAAGAAGATCCACGAGCGCGAGCGGCAGCGCGAAGCAGCCGCCCAGGAGATCCGCGAGTGGGGCCACAAGCCCACGAGGGAGGCCATCCAGCGATTCTTGCTCTGGAAAGAGCAGCGCGAGGAATGCCTCTATTCCGGACGGACGATCAGCCCCAATCAACTCTTCGGCGGCGAGGTGGATATCGACCACCTGCTGCCCTATTCGCGCAGCCTCGACGACTCGATGCAAAACAAGGTCGTCTGCTTCAAGGCCGAGAACCAAGCCAAGGGAGATCGCACTGTCCACGAGTGGCTCGCCGAGGGCGACCCCGAGAAATACGAGGAGATTCTCCAGCGCGCCCGGCGTCTGCC
>JBMFUH010000141.1:0-10360 GCA_049966735.1 Isosphaeraceae bacterium | reverse complement strand
GCGGCAGGTCGACCGCGTCGGCAACGGCCGCGAAATGGCGGTACAGCCCCTCCTGGTTGGGGCGATTGTAGTAGGGGGCCACGAGCAAGGCGCCGTCGGCGCCGGCGCGGGCCGCGAATCGGGTCAGGCGGATGGCCTCGGTCGTGGAGTTCGATCCCGTCCCCGGCAGGACCCGGGCCTTGCCGGCGACGGTTTCCACCACGAGGGCGATCACCCGCTCGTGCTCGTCGTGAGACAGGGTCGGGGCTTCCCCCGTCGTGCCCACAGGGCTAATCGTGGGCGTTTCCTGGGCGAGATGCCACTGGACGAGCCCCCGGAGAGCCGCCTCGTCCACGGCGCCGTCCCGAAACGGGGTCACCAGCGCCACCGTGCATCCCGTGAACATCTGTCCCTTGGTTGCCATGCGACGTTCCCTGAAATCGTGCGGCCAGACCGCTTCCCGAGCCCTCCTTTCGAAGCGCCCGCGGAACCGGCGCCACTGTCGGAATTGCTCTCGCGACACCCCGTTGCGCTTGTGGGTCATAGCAAAGAAACAAATCAGGCAGTGACTGTAATAGTCATCATAAAGATAGGTGAGTGGCAAAGGAAAGAGTAAAACCGCTTTCTGAATAAATCTTCATCATATTGAGTGAATGGTAGGCTGGTGATAACTGGACTGGTGAGCAGGTTGAGGTTGCCGGGTGATGACTCTTTTACACGCCCATGCACGCCTTCATTTCCCTGACGGCACGCTCCAGACCCACGAGGACCGCCCGGCTGACGATACTGTGTCCAATGTTCAGCTCGGCCATGCGGTCGAGCCGGGCGATCGGGCCGACGTTGCGGTAGTTCAGGCCATGGCCGGCGTGCAGCTCGAGTCCGGCGGCCACGATCCGCGCCGCCGCGGCCCGCAGGGCCTCCAGCTCCGCGGCCCGCGGGGTGCCCTCGTGGCTATTGGCGTAGCGCCCGGTGTGCAGCTCGATGGCGTCCAGCTTGAGGGCCAAAGCCGCCTCGATCTGCGCCGGCTCCGGGTCGAGGAAGAGGGCCGCCTCGATTCCGGCCTCGCGGCAGCGATTCACGGCCAGGGCGATCCGCGACCGCTGACCCACGACGTCCAGCCCTCCCTCGGTGGTCAATTCCTCGCGCCGCTCGGGCACCAGCGTCACCTGGTCCGGGCCAACCTCGAGAGCCACCTCGATAATCTGGGGGTCGGCCGCCATTTCCAGGTTGAGCCGCGCTCCGACCGTTTGACGGAGCAGCCTGAGGTCCCGGTCCTGGATGTGCCTGCGGTCTTCTCGAAGGTGCACCGTGATCCCATCGGCGCCGCCCAGCTCAGCCAGTACGGCCGCCCAGACGGGGTCCGGCTCTTGCCCCCCGCGCGCCTGACGCAGGGTGGCGACGTGATCGATGTTGACTCCCAGGCGAAGCATGGCGGTAAGTTCCTGAAAATGATACTTGTTAAACTTTCATTGTATGCCCAGTCAGCGCGAGGCCGGTCCGCCGCTTCTTGCTTCCCTTCTCAGCAGTCGGAGCGGAGCCAGGGAAAGCACGAACGTGCGCGGCCCTCCGATCGTGAAGGCGATCGTTGCCTTCCGCTTCGATCCTGTTCCCTCCAGGGCGACGATTCGGCCGATGCCGAACTGGGAGTGGACGACCGTGTCGCCAGTCTGCAGGGCGTCTGGATTCAGAGTCCCCGATCCGGCTGAGTTCAGCATGGCGTCCGGGAGCTCCGCCGCCGTGGTCAGGCGAAACGGACGAGCTGGGGAACGATCACGCGGGGAGGGACCGGCGTTGCGAGGAGGCCCAGAGGCGCCGATGGCGGGACGATGCGTGGATGGCTTGATTCCCGAGCGATCCGCGTACACGATCGGTTCGGCCGGCAGTTCATCGAGAAACCGCGAGGGGAACGTCGCCGCTTGCTGGCCGCGAAAGGTCCTGATCCGGCAGCGGCTCAGAAAGAGCTGACGCTGGGCGCGGGTGATGCCGACGAAGAGCAGCCGGCGCTCTTCCTCGAGTTCCTTATCGTTGTTGTTCGCCCGGGAATGAGGGAGCAGACCCTCCTCGAGGGCGATGACGAACACGACGGGGAACTCGAGTCCCTTGGCCGCGTGCAAGGTCATCAGGGTCACCGCCCCGTCTTGCTGGTCCCAGCGGTCGATCGGCGAGGCCAGGGTGACGTCGGCCAGGAACTCGTGGATGGACGCTCCGGGATGCTCCAGATCGAACTCGCGGGCCGCCGAGATCAGCTCGTCGAGGTTGGCCAGCCTGTCTTCGCCCCCTTCCCGGGAATCGGCCGACAGAAACTCGCGATAGCCGGTGCGGGAGAGCAGCCGGCGCATGACCTCCTCGGCCGGGTGGTCGCGCAGGCTGGCGAGCTCGTCGATGAGCCGGGTGAACTCCGTCAGTCCGCGGATGGCCTTGTCTTTCAGCCCCGCGACCCGGCTCGCCTGCCGCGCGGCGGCCAGGAGGGGCAGGCCTTGCTCCCTCGCCGCGCGGACGAGATGATCGAGCGAGGTCTTGCCCAGGCCCCGAGGGGGAACATTGACCACGCGGGCGAAGGCCAGGTCGTCCTTGGGATTGGCCAGGAGGCTCAGGTAGGACAGGACGTCCTTGACCTCCTGCCGCTCGTAGAACGAGAATCCGCCCACGATCTGGTAGGGAATCTTGGCCGAGCGGAGGGCCTGTTCGATCGGCCGCGTGAGCGCGGTCATCCGGCAGAAGACCGCGATGTCGCGGAAGCGGAACTCCCCGTCCCGGACGATGCTGGCGATCTTGCCGGCGATTCCCTCGGCCTCGTCGGTCTCCCGGGCGTAGAGTGTCAGCTCGACCGGTTCGCCGCGCGGGTTCTCGGTGATCAGGTTTTTGGGCTTGCGGTTGCGGTTGAACTTGATCAGGTGGTCGGCCACGCTGAGGATGTTCTTCGTGCTCCGGTAGTTCCTCTCGAGCTTGACCACATGGCAGCCGGGATAATCGCGCTCGAATTCGAGAATGTTTGAGAGGTTGGCTCCGCGCCAGCCGTAAATCGATTGATCCGGGTCGCCGGTGACGCAGAGGTTGGGATGATCGACCGAGAGCGCCCGGACGATGGCGTACTGGGCGAGGTTGGTGTCTTGATATTCGTCGACCAGCACATAGCGGTAGCGCCGGTCCAGCGCCGCCCGGACGTCGGCATGCTCCTTGAGAATGCGCACGACGTGGACCAGGAGGTCGTCGAAATCGACGGCGGACGACGCCCGCAGTCGCTCCTCGTAGGCGGCGAAGACCTGGGAGATGATCACATCTTTCTGATCCCGGGCGCGGTGCCGCATGAGCTGGGGACTGACCAGGTCGTTCTTGGCCTTGCTGATGGCGGCCTCGACGCGCTCGGGAGTGAGGGATGCCTCCTCGCCGGCAATCCGGTCCATGACGTCCTTGACCGCGCGCAGGCGATCGGCCTGGTCGTAGATGGTGAAACCCGGGTCGATGCCCACCAGCCTGGCGTGAATGCGCAGCAGCCGGGCGCAGAAACCGTGAAAGGTTCCCATCCAGACCTTCGAGTTGGGGGCGAGGACTTCGATCCGCTCGCGCATCTCGCCGGCCGCCTTGTTGGTGAAGGTGATGGCCAGGATATTCTCCGGGGCGATTCCGGACCGGAGCAGGTGGGCGACCCGGCGGGTGATGACCCTCGTTTTTCCCGAGCCCGCGCCGGCCAGAACCAGCAAGGGGCCCTGAAGGTGCGTGACGGCTTCGCGTTGGGCGGGTGTCAAATCGGCGAGCAGATCCATTGAGAAGATGCGTCCTTGGCCGCCGGGCCCACGCGAACAAAAGCTGAGCCGGCAAGGGTGTCGCGCCGTGCCTGTACATCAATGACTGGGAATAGTATAGCGGTGAAGGCTGACGGTCGCGAGCCAGTTCTGATCGAGCGAGGTTTGAGAGGGGGGGGGGAGTTCATCCTGGCGGCAACGGGGCGTGTCCTGTACAATCATGGGACACGACCTGATGTGATGAGGAAGATGGCACGGGGTCCGCATCATCATGTCTCCAGACGGCTCTCCCCAGGAAGAAGCGATCGGGAATCCCGCGGCAACCGGCTTTCCCACGGATCGAACGGTGTCCGATCCCGCACTCACGGGGCCTTTCTCCGACAGGACGATGGGAGAAGGAATCGCCCAGGCAGCGAGCGAGGGAACACCCTCGATGCCCGGCCCGCTGGCCATAACGACCTCGGTGTTCTCGGTCGCGGAGCCCAATAAGCCTTACGCCCCGGGGGCGATGGGCACCATCCTGCTGGCTCAGGACGAGAAGCTCGGGCGCACGGTGGTCCTGAAGATCCTTCATGAAAGGCACATGAAGGATCGCGAACTCAGGAAGCGATTTCGCAGGGAAGCGGCGATCACAGCCCAGCTTCAGCATCCGGGTGTTCCACCGGTCTATAGCGCGGGCTCCCTCTCCGACTGTCGCCCGTTCTTCAGCATGAGGCTGGTCGAGGGGCGAACGCTGGCGCAACTGTTGCGAGATTGCGAGGATCGAATACGGGAGCGGCCCCGGTTCTTGACCATCTTCGAACACGTCTGCCAGACGGTCGCGTTCGCCCACGCGCGCGGGATCATCCACCGGGACCTCAAGCCATCGAATATCGTGGCCGGCGAGTATGGCACGGTTTATGTCATGGACTGGGGGATCGCCCGGATGCTCACTGACCCCGAGGACCACGTTTCCCAACGGGCCGCCAGGGACTCGAGCCATCTGGAAACGGCAGAGACCGTGTCGGTCACGGGGCTGGGAAACCTCGGGATCGAGCCGCAAGGCGTCGACCTCACCTTCGCTGGCGACCTGCTGGGGACTCCGCAGTACATGTCGCCGGAGCAAGCCGCCGGCGACCCCGCCGTTGACGAGCGAACCGACGTCTTCAGCCTGGGCGCGATCCTCTTCGAGATTCTGACCGGCGGACCGTTGCGTCCCGTCACCACGGTTCACTCTGGGGATCTGCCACAGTATTCGCGGGCCTATCTCAACACCACGCAACCGGCTCTGGACTCCGCGAGGGCCGACGCCCCCATGGTCAACCTGGTCAGGCGCTGCCTGGAACTCGACCTGGAGCGCAGGCCCCGGACCGCCTCGGAGGTGGCTGGCGAGGTCACGGCGTACCTCCTGCATGTCCTGCGGCGGCCCGAGCGCGAGATGGCCCGGTTTTTCGAGCTTTCCCTCGACCTTTTTTGCCTGGCGGGACTGGACGGATACTTCAAGCAGATCAACCCGAACTTCACGCGCGTGCTCGGCCACTCCACCGAGGAGCTCCTGGCTCGGCCGTTCATCGACTTCGTCCACCCGGACGATCGCGAGCCGACCCAGCTTCAAGTGGAGAGGCTCTCCCAGGGACAGCCCGTCGTCCAGTTCGAGAACCGCAATCGCGATCAGTCGGGAAACTACAAGTGGTTCGAATGGACCGCGAAGTCGGTGCCCGAGGAAGGCCTGATCTTCGCCGCGGGGCGGGAGATCACCGAGCGCAAACACCTGGAACAGCGGCTCCAGGCCATCGTCGAGTCGTCACCCGTGGCGATGGTGATCACCGACAAGGAAGGGCGGATCGTCCAGTTGAACCGCGAGGCTGAGCGGCTCTTCGGCTACGACCGGAGCGAGCTGGTCGGCCGGCCGATCGAGGTCTTGATCCCCCATCGGTTTGGCCCAGCGCATTCCGCCCACCGGAAGCGCTTCCAGGCCGATCCCGCGATCCGGCATGGCGCGGGCCGTGAACTCTGGGGCCTGCGCAAGGACGGCAGCGAGATTCCCCTCGCGGTGGGCTTGAGCCCTCTGGAAACCGAGGAAGGGATCTTCGTGATCAGCGTGATCGCCGACGTCAGCGAGACCAGGCGGCGGGAGCGATGCTTCAAGGCCCTTGCCGAGTCGTTTCCCGCGGGCCTGATCATGATCGATCACCCCGGCGCGATCTGCCTCGTCAACCGGGAAACGGAGCGGCTCTTCGGTTACGCGCGCGACGAGCTGATCGGCCGGCCCGTCGATCTTCTCTTCCCGGATGAGACCTGCGACGGCAAGGCTCAGTCGATTGACCAGTTGCTCATGCAATCAGCCGCAGGGGTTGATGGTCATGCCGACGTGATCGGCAAGCACAGGCAGGGCGCGGCGATTCTCATGGAGGCCAGAATCCATTCGCTCGAGACCGGCGAACGCGTGCTGTTCGTGAACCCGATTCTTGATTTCTCGCCCCAGAGTCGGGCGTGAGAGGTTTGGCGGCAATACCGTTGAAACAGTAGGAACTGGCCGCGCCGCGGTCATTTCCGACTCCCGCTTCCGTTGCGGTCCCCTCCGGTGACCCAGGCTGGGGAGAGGGAGACGGGGCGCGACCGATTGCCTCGTTCGAGGATGTGGCCAAAACCGATCACTCCTCACCCCACGCTCTCCCGCAAGGGGAGAGGGCGGAATATGGTCTGGCCGGACATTGGGTTACGACTCTTCCAGTGGTCTTGCCACCAAGACGTGGATGCTCAGAGCGCCACGGAGTAACCGCCGTCCACGGGAATGGCCACGCCGGTGACATAATCGCTGGCCCGGCTGGCCAGCCAGATAGCGGTTCCGGCCATGTCTTCCGCCGTGGCCCATCGTCCCTGGGCGATCCGGGCGAGGACGCGTTCGTTCAGGCTGGGGATCTCGATTCTCGCCTGCTGGGTCAGCTCGGTGTCGAACCAGCCAGGCAAGATCGCGTTGACCTGAATGTTGTCGGCGGCCCAGGCCAGGGCCAGGCTTTTCGTGAGCTGGACGATTCCTCCCTTGCTGGTCGCGTAGGCGACAGCAAAGCTTGATCCGAAGATCGACGTCATGCTGCCGGTATTGATGATCTTGCCGCCCCCTGCCTTCTTCATCGATGAGTAAACCCCGCGGGACATCCAGAAGGCGCTCGAGAGGTTGGTGTCGATCACCTTGCGCCATTCCTCGAAGCTCAGCTCTTGCGGCGGCTTGCGAATATTGATGCCCGCGTTGTTGAACAGGATGTCGACGCGGTCGAACCGGTTCAGCGTTTCGTTGATCGCCCGGTCGATATCGTCGGGCTGGGCCACGTCGGCCGTGACGACCAGAGTCTCCGCGCCGGTGGCCGCGTGCAGTTGTTTTGCCGCCCCCTGAGATTTGGCTTCATTCCGTCCCAGGATCGCGATCGAGGCCCCCGCGCCGGCCAACCCGCGGGCAATTCCCAAGCCGATGCCGCCATTGCCCCCGGTCACGATGGCCACCTTGCCGGTCAAGTCGAACGGGTTCACCTGGGAAGTCCTCCTGGATGACGTGGGTACGTGACCGACCGCGCCGGCCTGCCGCCGCGCCGAGTTGTGCACCGGCCGCCCGCGCCTCATAATAAACGGCCGAAGGCAACCGCGATTCATTGTATCCCGTGCGGAGTGTTCCGGTAACGTAACCCAACGCCAGCCCAGCCGCAAGACGCCGGACAGGCCGCCCGCACGCATGATCGCGTTTGCACGGATGTTTGCCCTTTCACTCCTCCTTGAGCCAGCCCCATGACCGACCCTCGCTGGGAAACCCTCGCCGAGATCCTGATCGATCACTCCGTCCGCTTGACCGACGGGGAAAACCTGCTTATCGAGTGCTTCGACCTGCCCGACCCGGCGCTGCCGCGCAGTCTGGTTCGCAAAGCGGCCGCCCGCGGAGCCAGAGCGTTCGTCGAGACACGCGACATGCGGATCATCCGGGAACTGGTCCGAAACGGGTCGGAAGAATCGATCAAGACCTGGGGCCAGATCGACCGCGCGCGGATGGAGCGGATGCACGCCTATCTCGGCCTCCGTGGGGCCTGGAACATCAGCGAGCTGGCCGATGTTCCCCCGCGGCAGATGGATCTGTACAACACCCACTACCAGGCCCCGGTCCATTTCGACTGCCGAATCACCCGGACGAAATGGTGCGTGCTCCGGCTGCCCAGCGCCAGCATGGCCCAGCAAGCCGGGTTGAGCACCGAGGCGTTCGAGGACTTCTATTTCGACGTTTGCACGCTCGATTACGGCTGGCTGGCCAGCGCTCTCAAACCGCTGGCCGAGCGCATGAACGCCGCGCGCGAGGTGCACATCACGGACCCGGACACCGATCTGACATTCTCGATCGCCGGCATCCCGGTCGTGCCTTGCGCCGGGGAGAGGAACATCCCCGACGGCGAGGTCTTCACGGCCCCGGTCCGCGATTCGGTGCACGGCCACATCCGGTTCAACACGCCGACGATCTACCAGGGATCGACATTCGACAGGATCCGGCTCGAGTTCGCGAACGGTCGGATCGTCAAGGCCGATTGCGCGGGGGGGGACGCCGAGAAACTGCAAGCAATTCTCGACGCTGATGAGGGTGCCCGGTACATCGGCGAATGGTCGATCGGCTGCAATCCCAGGGTCCGGCATCCGATGCGCGACATCCTTTTCGACGAGAAGATCGCCGGCAGTTTCCATCTCACTCCCGGCAACGCCTACGACGAGGCCGACAACGGCAACCGCTCGAAGATCCACTGGGACCTCGTGCGGATCCAACGCCCCGACTACGGCGGCGGCGCCATCTTCTTCGATGGTCAGCCCGTTCGCATCGACGGTCGATTCATTCCCGAGGAGCTCCGGCAACTTGATCCGCTGGAGGGGTAAGGCTGACGGCTCGATTCCGCGGCTCAGCTCCGAGGCTGTCCTCTCGCCCAGCGCCGGGCCGCGCGTCGGCCCAGGAGCAGACCGCCAAGTCACCACGAGTTCGATGTCGTCGTTCGTCTGATCGTGCCTGACGATGAACTCAGTGTTCGAGATCGCGCCCAGGTTGCTCGAACTCATGTTGCCGAGCGAAAAGCTCAGGTTGATCAGCCTGCCCGGATTTTCCGGGCGTCGCCGTAATAGGCGGTGTTCCAGACTACCGAATTCCCCTCCCCCAGTATCGTAAGGTCCGCTGTCCGGACGAAATGTCCCGGCCTCCTCTTGAGATCATCGAGAATGTGCTCGAGGTCCGCTTCCGCCAGCGGCGAGCGAACGACGACGGCCATCACGACTGTCCCGTGGCGGCGGCCTGACTTGCTCGGACGCGGGCCAGGGTGGAATGAGGGTCAAACGGAGCCAGTTCACCCCGCTGGGCCTGCGCGATGCCGGCGGCGATGTCCTGACGGAGTTCTGTCAGCTTGGCGGCCTCGTCATGCTCCTCAAGCAAGCGGAGGGCTTCGTCAATGACCGCCTCCTCCGTGGGGTAGCGGCCACCTTCGATCAGAGAACGGACGAATTGTCCACGGGCAGACGGCAGCTGAATCGTCATGCGAAAATATCCTCCTACTCCGGCCATGCTAGCACGCCCTCTACCCACTGCCAAGACGCCGTGGGCCAGAGGCTCCGCCCGAAGCGTCGCCGACGCCAACTGCCTTGCGCGCTGAACTGGCCCGGCAAGCATTCGCCTCCGGGCCAGTCGGTGTGGCAACAACTCAACCAAAGCCTCTCCATGTTTTACCGTGCGTTCCCTCTCGTCGCCTCATCCCACTCCGTGTAACCGTTGATCCTGGGCGTGTGGATCAGCACCTTGTAAAACGGAGCGCCGGAGTCCGTCGGCGCGGCCTGGAAGGCCAGGAATGTGTCGGGAGAGCCGTTGACCGAGGCAATCCAGTAACCGTTGCTCGTGCCATAATACGTCAGGCTGTTGTCCCAGAACTGGTTGTTGGAATCGCGGAACATGGCGTGGCCATCCTGGCCTTTCGCCGCGAGATGATAGGAGCCGCAGTGGCCGATGTAGACGATTCCCCGCGGAGCCGACGCCAGCTCCAATGGCGGCTGGGTAGGCCCGACGTTGCTGACATTGGGCACCGCCGGAACCGTCACTTCAGCTTTCACTCTGTCTTGCCCGAGAGATCGGGGGGGGCCATCCCAAGGCCGAATCGACCAGGAGAACGCCGACCCAGATCAGACTCCGCCGAAGCATACGTACCCCATCTCACTGAGAACTTGCACGGTCCCACCCTGTCCTTCTTCCTTTCTTTTGCTAGTGGGACGCGATTGCGTTTGACACAACAACTCCGTCGTCTTTCCCGGTTGCAAGCCTCATGCCGCATCCCAGCAAATCTCCGTCCTCCGCATCGCCCATCGCCGCATCGCCGGGCAAGCGTGCGCGGTCCAGGCAGCGACATGACCGACGCCGAAGTGAGAGGAAGAGACGGTGTCGTTGGAGGTCAGTCCCACTTGAGAATCGCGCCGGTGTCGGCGCTGGTGGCCATGCTGGCGTAGCGGGCCAGCCATCCGCTGGTGTAGCGCGGGGGGCGTGGTTTCCAGGCGTCGCGGCGGGCGGCAAGCTCTTGGTCGGAGAGGCGGACGGAGAGCGTTCCCGCGGTGATGTCGATGTCGATCTTGTCGCCGTCCTTGATCAGACCGATCGGACCACC
>JBMFUH010000140.1:0-10440 GCA_049966735.1 Isosphaeraceae bacterium | reverse complement strand
GGTCCCGAACCGCAGTGTGACGTAGCGAGCACCCGGGATCCGATCAGCGAGCCAACGCCTGGCTGGGAGTACGTCGATAACGTGCGTTACGGCCAGACTGATAAGCTCGTTCAGGTTCGCTTCCTGGACGGCCTGGTGACGACGTACCTCATCATGGCGTCAGGTACCGGAACGGAGGTCCGCACGGGCAATGGAGTCGGCGAGTCGCTACTCGATCGCGTCGGTCTCGTGACGGTCAGGCGCCATGGCAAGACGGCCCAGTTCGCTGCCGTTCTGGAGCCTGTGAAGGCCGATACGCCGGCCGTCACTTCAATTCACAACGAGGCGGTGAAAGACGGGGTGCGGCTGACAGTCCGTCGAGGAGGCGCGGTCGATGAACTGACACTCGCCTCCTCCGGCGAGGTTACAGTCTCCGCCCAGGGAAAGACCGTCCTGACGAGCAAGCGATGAGGCGGCTGGGATGCTGCCCTCTCAGTCGCGCCACCCCCGCGACCGTATCGCGGGAAAGGAGACGGTGTTCACCGACGAGATCTTCGTCCTCTACGGTGACCCGGCCCTGGAAGGGCGGGTTCAGAAAACCCGCGAGCCCGCCCTCAAAGAAACGCTCGACATCGGGAAGACCGAAGACAAGGACGTCGTTCGGATGACCTACAAGGTGCAGGTGAACTTCGTCGGTACAGGGAACAAGAGGACGGCCGAGAAGTTCGACGGTTGGCGGATTTTCTGTTACCTGCCGCCGTACCAGGTGACCGACGTGAAGTTGGAGAAGACCAACTTCTCGAAGGTGGTCGTGCCGGGAGAGACGATCATCTGGGACGCGGGCAAGGGCCTGAAGGTCGGCGACGAAAGGAGCGTCACGTTCACCGCGAGGCGCGTGAGCGACTGACCGAGCGTTGCGTCCCTCCATCGGGTCGGAACCCGCCCGGGCGCTCGGTGCCGAGTGCCGTGTAGGTTATGCGGCCCGAAGCGACCCGTGGATCGGGCACGCGTCGATCATTCCGTTCGCCAGCGAGCGGCGAAACCCCACGTGGTCCCGGAGAGGGGCTCGCCGGTTCCTCGGCTTCGGGCCAATGCTCTGGACCTTGAGCAGGTGGGTCAGGCGATGATCAGGGGCTCAAGAATGTCCATGCGGCTAGCGGCACGACCCCAATGAGGCGCCTTCCCGAAAGGCCCGTTCCTATCGGTTCTTCCTGAGCTTCGAGAGAATTCGTTTGAATATGGCACGCGGACCTGTTACAAATGTGTGACATCTCGTGGAGACGCGCTGCGAATTCGGCACTGGTGGGGGGGTATTTGGAGCGGGTGGCGGGCGAATGTGAACGTTCAGTGTCGTCGTCGAGTCGATACCGTCGTGATACGCAAATTCGTCATCATACTGATTTTCACTTTGCTGTGCGGTTCCGTCCGGGCCGACGAGACCGATGCCGCGAAGATGTCGAACGACCGGCCGGACCGACCGCTCCAGATGCCGCCTGCCTCGAGCGAGACAAAGGAAGCCTTCGACGATTTCCAGAGGTTCGCTCGGCGGGGAGCATGGGAGCGGGCGACGAAGGCGCTCTACTCGATTCCCGAGACACAGGCGGCCCGCTTCGTGGATGGGCCGGACGGTTTCATTGTCTCGGTGGCCCGGAAGCGGCGAGCGGTGCTGGCGGGGCTTTCGCCCGAGGGACAGGCGGCGTATCGGCTCTTCTACGATGCGGATGCGAAAAAACTCCTGGACCAGGCCGACGGGCCAACGGAGCAGGCCACGCTCGAGAGGCTCTATTCGTCGTACTTCCTCACCTCGGTGGGCGACAACGCGGCCGACCGCCTGGGCGATCTGTACTTCGAAAAGGGACAGTTCGACCGCGCGGCCGATTGCTGGCTGGCGATCCTCCGGGAGCGTCCCGACTCCGAGCTTTCGCCGGCCCTCATGACGGTCAAGTCATTGCTGGCGCTGGCGCGGGCCGGACGGCGATCGGAGTTCGAATCGCTCCGATCTGAGTCCGCGGACCGCTACGCCGACGAGGTTATCACGATCGGGGGCCGGAAGCAAAAGGTGGCCGATCATCTCAAACAGATTCCGCGCCATCTCGGACCCTCCGGGAAGACGGAGGACCCCTCCTCGGCAAGCGACGGCCCGGCGCCTGACCTCGCCGCGACCGTGTCCGCTGCCTGGCAAGTCCGGTTTGGCGACTCCGTGACCGCCGGGATGACCCCAGCCGAGCTGGCCCGGTGGGAGACGACCGCACTCAGCGGCGCCGTCCCCGCCGTGGCAGTCGCGGGACAAACACTCTTCGCGAACTACCTCGGCCATGTGTTCGCCATCGATCTGAAGAGTGGCAAGATGCTCTGGCGGTCCGCGTCGTTCCACAACCTGGAGCAGGTCACGATGCAGGGCTCGTTCCCGATGTTTAACACGGCAGGTTTCGCGATCCTCGCGGCGGAGGGCCGCGTCTGGAGCCTGGGCCGCGACGTCAAGGACCCGAACTTTCAGGCCGAGTTTCACCTCGTCTGCCGACGCGCGGAGAATGGGGACGTGGTCTGGCAATCGTCCGACCTGCCCGACCACGCGGGGATGGATTTCGTGGGGCCGCCGATCCTGGCAAGGGATACCCTGTACGTCGCGGGAAAGTCGTCGATGGCGACTCCAGGCGAGCAGGATAGCCAGCCGCGTCAATACGTTCTGGCAATCCGGCCCCACGACGGCAAGGTCCTCTGGAAGGCGGAAATCGGGATCTTCCGCCAGGGCCAGCGCTACTATTATAACGGGATGCAGGACTCCACTTCCCAGCCCCGGCTGCTCTATCGCGCGGGTTCGCTTTATGTCGACACGCACAACGGGGTCTTCGCCCGCCTGGACGCGGAATCCGGGAGGGTGGATTGGGGATACGGATATCCGACCGATCCCGTCCAGACGCAGGGCCGAGTCATCATCTTCGTCAATGGGATGATGGAGACGGGCTCCTCGGCGGGGGCGGCGGCCAGCAGTCCGGTGCGGGTGGGCGACGCCGTGCTGATCAAGGGGGCCAAGTCAGATCACCTCTGCGCGATTGACCCGGACCGGATGAAGGTGATGTGGGACCGGGCGATCGCCAAGTCGGCGCGTCTGCTGGGAGCGGACGAGACGACCCTGTATCTCGGAGGACCGGAACTCGGGGCCCTGGACCTCCGGACTCGAGCACTCCGCTGGAGCACGCCCCTGCCGGGGGGGAGCGGCGACGGCCGCCTGCTCGTGCGGCGCGACGGCCTCTGGCAGCTCACGCCCCGGGGCATCTTCGAGGTCGACTCACGCACGGGGCACGTCCGGCGGATCTTCCGGGGACAGGACAAGGGCGCGGAGGGAGGAGATCTGATCCTGACTGACCACTGGCTCCTGGCGATCAGCAACCACACGATCTCGGCCTATCCGCGCACGTTGCCCACGACCGAACGAGTCGCCCGCGAGCAGGCGACAGCACACAGAATGGGAGGAGGCGAATGATCAGGTCGGCCTTTGCGGTCAGCTTCTCCGCCGTGTTGGGGTTGGTCCTCTCGGCGAACCTCGCCCGAGGGCAGGTCTCTGACGGGCCTGAGGGCACGTCCCGAGCCAACATCGACGGTTTCTCCGTGCTTGGCAAGGGGACCGCGGCCGCCAAGCCGAACCGGCTGGAGATCGATCTGGAGGTGTCGGCCTCCTCCGAGCTGAGCGCCGACGCGATCGTGAAATATCGGGACGCCAAGAAACGGCTCCAGGATGCCTTCTCGACACTGAAGTTGAGCAATGTGGCGGTCGAGGAGAGGGGCCTGCTCATCGATCAGAAGGGGCAGACCTTCAATCCCTATTACATGGACATGCCCCCCGCCCGGAAGGGCAAGCTGGAGGTCCAGCTCAAGCGGAAACTCGTCGTTTCCGTGTCGAATATCCGTTCCATGGACGAAGAGGCCCTGCTCCAGCTCGTGGCCAAGCTCCTCGATGTGGCCCAGGACGCGGGAGGGATGCTGGGAGGAGGGGCGGAATTCAACCCCTACTACTACCGCCCCAATCCGATGGGCGGCAGGCTCGTCCGGTTCGTCCTCGACGATTTCGAGACGCTCGAGGAGAAGGCCTACGGCGAAGCGATCGCCGACGCCCGGGCCAAAGCCAGGCGGCTGGCCAGGCTCAGCGGCGTGCAACTGGGCCGCGTCGCGGGCGTCCGCGAGGTTCTGGTGCCGGGCGAGAAAGCCCCTGACACCGGGAGGGTGATTTATTACTACGAGGCATCAGGCAGGGAAGCGGATGAAGAAGTCCCCCGCAAACGCCTCGAGTCGTCGCGGTTCCAGGAAATTCCCGTGCGAGTGGAACTCCTGGTGCGGTTCGACCTGGCCGGGCCGGCGAAGACGGACAAGGGGGGTGCAAAATGACGACGTCGCCATCCTCTCTCTCCTGGCCGTCATCGAGAGGAATCGGCCGGCGCTCCTTCCTGCGGCGCTCTGGTGTCGGGCTCGCCTCCATGGCCGCTGGCGGGTTGGCAACGCCGAGACGCGTGATCGGCCGGGAGAAGGAGGTGCTGCCCAAGCACGTGACGCCCGAGTCGCTCCGCGCCGTGATCAAGGGCCTGGACTATCTGGCGCGCACCCAGGCCGAGGACGGGTCGTGGATCGTCGGCGGCGGCCAGGCGTATCCCGTCGCGATGACTGGCCTTGCCGGGATGGCCTTCCTCGCGCACGGGGACTCCCCCACGAGGGGCAAGTATTCCAGGAACGTCCAGGGGGCCGTCGAATTCCTCGTCCGGTGCAGCACGCCGACCGGGCTGATCACCGGGCCGGGACAGGACAGCGGCCAGCCGATGCACGGACACGGTTTTGCCCTGCTGTTTCTTGCCTCCGTTTACGGGATGATCACCAAGGCGTCCCTCCGCCACCAGGTGGGCGCTGCGGTCCGGAAGGCCGTGACCTTGACCAGCCAGGGGCAGAGCAGCGCGGGGGGCTGGACCTATACCCCCGGGACCGGCGACGAGGGTTCGGTCACGGTCACGCAGGTGCAGGCGCTGCGGGCGGCGCACAACGCCGGGTTCCTCGTGCCGCGGGCGGTGATCGACTCGGCGGCGGACTACCTGGAGAAATGCCGGACGGCGGAAGGAGGAATTCGCTACTCGCTTCTCGCCGGTGGAGGGCCGAGGCTGCCGATCTCGGCGGCGGCCGTCGCCACGCTGTACAACGCCGGACAGTTCGACAGCCCGATCGCCACCGACTGCCTGAAATACGTCTGGGACCACTTCCGCGCCACCGACGACTGGAACAAGGGCGGCGGGCATTCGTTCTACACTCACCTTTATGCGTCGCAGGGTTTCTACATGGCGGGTGACATCTACTGGGACGCCTATTTCCCGAAAACCCGCGACCAGCTCCTGGCCATGCAGAACGGCGACGGCTCCTGGAATGGCGACGGGATCGGCCAGGTCTACGGCGCCTCGATCGCCGTGATCATCCTCCAGCTTCCGTTCAAGTATCTTCCTGTGTTCCAGCGGTGATTCATCGACAAGGGGGACGCGACGTTGAGTACCGCGACCGTAGCCGAGCCCGACGTGGCCGAACTGGAAGAATTGAGGTCCGTGCACGGCCAGATCCGCGAGCAGATGGCCCGGCAGATCATCGGCCAGGACGAGGTCGTCGACCAGCTCTTGATCGCCGTCTTCGCCCGGGGCCACTGCATCCTGGAAGGAGTGCCCGGACTGGCCAAGACGCTCATGGTCCACTCGCTGGCGCAGTCGTTGTCTCTGGATTTCAGCCGGATCCAGTTCACGCCCGACCTGATGCCCAGCGATATCACCGGGACCGAGGTCCTGTACGAGGACCGGGCCTCCGGGACGCGGGAGCTGCGATTCGTGAAGGGGCCTCTCTTTGCGAATCTCGTGCTCGCCGACGAGATCAACCGCACCCCCCCGAAGACCCAGGCGGCCCTCCTGGAGGCCATGCAGGAAAGACAGGTGACCGCCGGCGGCCACAAACACCGACTGCCCGACCCGTTCTTCGTGCTGGCGACGCAGAATCCCATCGAGCAGGAAGGCACCTATCCCCTGCCCGAGGCCCAGCTCGACCGCTTCCTCTTCAAGATCTTCATCAGCTATCCGACGCCGGACGAGGAGCGGAAGATCTACCGGCTGACCACCAGCGTCGATCAGGCGGAGATCACGCCGATGATCGCGGGGGAGCGGATCGCCGCCCTCCAGACGATGGTCCGCCGCGTGCCCGTCTCGGATTACTGCATCGACTACGCGATGGACCTGGTGCGGGCGACCCGAGGCCGCGAGGAGAGCAGTCTGAAGTACGTGGCCGACTGGATCACGTGGGGCGCGGGCCCCCGCGCCGGGCAGTCGCTGATCCTCGCGGCCAAGGCCAAAGCGGCGCTCGCGGGGAGGCCCAGCGTGAGCGTCGACGACATCCGGGCCATGGCGCGGCCGGTGCTGCAGCATCGGATCGTGCTCAACTACAACGCCCAGGCCGCGGGCCAGACCAGCGACTCGATCATCGGGCGGCTGCTGGAGGACGTCCCGGTTCGAAAGGGGGCCGCTGATGCCGGCGTCGCCAGCGTATTCCGATCCTGACGTCATCGCCCAGATCGCCGACCTCACGCTCAGGTCGCGCCGGCTGGCCGAGGGGGCGATCAGCGGCCAGCACCGTAGCCCCTTCCACGGCTTCAACATCGAGTTCGCCGCCTACCGCGAGTACACCCCGGGCGACGATCTCCGCCGGCTCGACTGGCGCGTCTTCGCTCGGACCGACCGGCACTACATCAAGCAGTACGAGGAAGAAAGCAACGTCCGCGTGACCTTCGTCATCGACGCCAGCGCGTCGATGAATTACCGGGGCAAGCGGGCCGCGCTCAACAAGTTCGACTACGCCTCGACCCTGGTCGTTTCCCTGGCCATGCTTCTGTCTCGCCAGCAAGACCCGGTCGGGCTCGTCCTCTTCGACGAGGAGGCCGGGACGTTTCTCCCTCCCAGCGCGACCCAGGCCCAGATCACCGTCATCTCGGAAGTCCTCCAGGCCTGCGTGCCGGCCCGCAAGACCGAGCTGGGCGGCCTGCTCCGGTCGCTCACCGACCGCATCCGCCGCCGGGGCTTCGTCGTGATCGTCTCCGACCTGTTCACCGACCTCGACACCGTCCACGACGGACTCGACCGGCTCCGCTTCCTGGGACACGAGGTGCTCATTCTCCAGGTGCTCGACCGCGACGAGCTCGACTTGCCCTTCGACGGCCCGACCATCTTCAAGGACATCGAAGGGGACGAGCAGATCTTCGCCGAGCCCGGCGCCTTCCGACGGTCCTATCAAGCCGCGATGCGCGAATTCCTGCGCGACCTGCGCCGCGAGTGTGGCGGCCGGGGCTACGACCATGTTTGCTTATGTACTGATGATCACCTGGGCGATTCCCTCGCCCGCTTCCTCCGCTCCCGCGAGGAGTCGGTCCGCCACACGAGCGGGCGATCCTGAAACATGTTGAGCTTCCTGAGCCCACTCTTGATCTGGGGGACCCTTCTGGGGGCGATCCCCATCATCATCCACCTGCTGAACCGTCGCCGGTTCCGGGTGGTGGAATGGTCGCCGATGCGCCATCTGAAGTTGACGATCCGGCGCAATCGGCGGAGGATCCAGATCGAGCAGTTGCTCCTCTTGCTCCTGCGAATCGCCCTGCCGGTTCTCCTGTTCCTGCTTCTGGCGCGGCCGGTGCTCAATCCCACCGGTCTGGAGAACTGGCTGGTGGGCGGCGGACGGACGAGCCAGATCGTCCTGGTCGACGACTCGCTCTCCATGGGCTACGCGGCCAGCGGCCCTCCGGCGTGGCACCGCGCCCGCGAGGTCGCCGCGGCCGTCCTCGGGGCGGCCAGCCCGCGAGATCGCTGCACGCTGGTCGCGACCTCGGCCCCACGCACGCCCGTCTTCCGCGAGGTCGAGGCCACGCGGCGTGAGGACCTCTCGGGCGATGCCCTCGCGCTGCCACTTTCCGATACGTATGCCTCCTGGCCGACGGTCCTGGCCGGCGTCGACGAGGTGGTGCAGTCCTGCACGTACCCGATGCGGAGCCTGACGATCATCACCGACCTGCGGAAGTCCGGCTGGGACGCCGCTGTCGCCGACGTGGCCCGGCGGTGGCGGGAGCAGGGCGTGCGCGTCCGGATCGTCGACGTTGGGGAGGACGAGGTGGGCAACGTCGCGCTTCTGGCCCTCGTCTCGCTCGAACGCACCATTCTCGCCGGGGTCGAGACCCACTGGGAGGCCACGATCCGGAACGATTCGCCCCGAGTGCTCAATCGCGCCAAGGCGATCCTCCGGGTGGACGACCGACCGACCGAGGTCCCCCTGCCGGAGATCCCGCCTCACCAGATGGCGCGCGTGCCGCTCTCCGCCCGGTTTCCGTCGCAGGGGACGCACGAACTTTCCCTCCAGTTGCCTGAGGATGGGCTCGCGGGCGACAACCAACTCTGGACGGCGGTTGCCGTCCGGGACTCGCTCCTGATCCGCCTGGTCGACGGCGAACCCTCATCGGAGCCATTCGGCTCGGAGGTCGATTACCTCGCGGCGCCGCTCTCGATCGGCGTGGGCGATGCCGAGGCCTGGCGGATTGAGGTCGTCCAGGAGGAGAACTTCCTCAACCCCAGGCTCGAACCCGCCGACGTCCTCGTCCTGGCCAACGTGAGCGCGCCCTCGGCCGAGCAGTCCCGGAAGCTGGCCCAGCTCGTGCGCGGCGGGATGGGGCTCTTGATCTTCACGGGAGGGAGGCTGGACACCGCTCTCTACAACGAGCGGCTCTATCGATCGGGCGAGCCGCTCCTGCCGGTGTCTCTCAAGTCGCAGGTCGACGAGGCGATCCGGGGCGTGATCGTGGAGGACGTCCGGCCCTCGCCGCTCGAGAAGCTCCTGGAGCTCAAGCCCTCGGCTTTGGAGCGCGTGCCCGTCCGCCAGATCATGACCGTGGACGAGCCGGACGCCAAGCAGGGGGCGGTGCGGGTGCTGGCTCGCTGGAACAATCCGGCGCGGTCGCCCGCCGTGATCGAGCGGGTTGTGGGCGACGGTCGGGTCCTCCTCTGGACGACCACCGCGGACCGGGCCGGCAACGACTGGCCGATCGAGCCGAGCTTCGTGCTGGCGATCCGCGAGGCCGTGCGCGGGACGTCGCGGCCGACATCGTACGACCATACCGTCGTCGCGGGCGAGTGGCCCAGGCGCGTCGTCCATTCGAGTCATCAGCTTGCCAACGTCCGGCTCACGCCTCCCGGCGGCGGCGAGCCGAAATCGCTGGTCTCGGCCTCGATCGAAGACCGGAACTCCGGCGATACCACGCCGGCCTGGGAGATCGTACTTCCCGACACGCGCCGGGCCGGGGCGTATCGAGTGTCGTGGGACGAGGGGCCGCTCGGCACTCAGCAAGACCTCTTCGCGTCCAACCCCGACGCGAGGGAGAGCGACCTCGAGCGTCTAGCGGCGGCCGATCTGAAGCAGATGCTCGCGCCGCTCAAGGTCGAGGTTGCCGCCGCGCGGGGCGAGGGCAACGACGCATTCGCGGCGACCGGCCGGGAAATCTGGCACGAGATGGCCTGGGTGCTCGCGGCCTTGCTCATCTTCGAGCCGATCCTGGCGTCCTGGGTGGGGAGATCGCGATGAAATCGACCTTGACCTCTTGGCGGGATGGTGGCGCATGAGCCGGATCTGGCAGATACTCCTGGGCATCCAGCCGCGATCGCCGGGCGCTTTGCCGGCGGGCGAAACCACGCGACTCGAGATCACGGAGCTGCCGGGCGGAGGAGCGGCGCTTGTGCTGGCGGCAGTGGCCGTCGCCATCCTGATCCTGCTCTGGTGGCTCCCCCGCCGCGAGAGACAGGAGCTGTCAAACTCCAGGAGGGCCTGGCTGGTGGCGCTCCGTGTGCTCGTGCTCTTGGCGGTCGCCGTCATGCTGCTGGAGCCGGTCCTGGTCTCAGCGCACGTTGAGACGCTCCGGTCGCACCTACCGATCATCGTCGACGACTCGGAGAGCATGCACTTCTCAGACCCGTACACCGACGAGACCCGCGCGGCACGCATCGCGACCGCCCTGAAACTGGAGGGAAAGGGGGGAAAATCGCCGGTGGATCGGCTCCGGGAAACGCCCCGGCTGGACCTGGCGAAGGGGGCGATCTCGCCGCACCTCGACGAGCTGGGCAAGGGACGTGACGTGGCCTTCTACGATCTGGAGTCGGCCTCGAAGGCCGTCACGACGGGCCCGGCCCGCGCGAAGCCGCTGGAGGAGATCCAGCCCAGACGTTCGATTTCCCCCCTGGGCGACGCGCTGCGCGGGGTCCTGGCGGCGCACCGGGGCCGGCCGGTCGCGGGAATCGTCCTGATCTCCGACGGCCGCTCGAACGCGGGTGAAGATCCCCTGCGCGTGGCGGAGGCACTCGCCAGGCTCTCCGTCCCGCTCTTCGCCATCGCGTCCGGCGGCGAGGAGGGCCCGCGCAACGTGCG
>JBMFUH010000139.1:0-10451 GCA_049966735.1 Isosphaeraceae bacterium | reverse complement strand
GGTGCCGCGCCCTCCACAGCCGATCATCCCCAGCTTGACGACCGAGTTGGCTCGCGAGCCGAAGGCCACGCCGGAGCTGACCACGGTCACCCCCGCCGTCGTCTGGGCCAGGAACATTCTTCGCCCGATCGCATCATTGTACGCTGACTTGTGCATTACCTCGCTCCTTTGCGACGTCTAGTTCACGCATCGAGGATCATGATTCCGTCGATCTGCGCGGCCCATGGAAACTCGATCTCCGGTTCGATCCAGCTATTCACAGACTGTCTCGTTGCCGGTCCCGGGTCAAGAGAGTATCGACCGGGAGACATATCTGGTATTCTTGGGACCGATGCACAGATGAGCGGTACGACCGGCGGACAAAACGTCCGTCGGCGGTACGCCCTATGGCGGAACGAGGAGGGGTGGTAAGCTGAGCTTGCCACGCCCTACGCTGTCGCGAGGGAGGATCTTGCCATGCGAAGTCGCGTTGTGCCTCTGGTCGTTCTGGTCTTTCTGGCAGGCGTCTGGGTGAAGGCCGCCGTGCCCCCGGATCGTCCTCCCTGGCAGGGAAACCATGCGGGGGTGAGCGACGCGGTGTTGCCTCCCTGGACGCCGGTCGCCGTCGCGGGGAATCAGGCCAACGTCTGGGGGCGCAGCTACCGGTTCGGCACGCCGGCCTTGCCCGTGTCGGTCATCACGCGCGGAGCCGAGATGCTCGCCGGCCCGATCACGCTTGTGGCTGAGACCAGCAGAGGGTCGCGGAACTGGATGACAATGGTGTCCCGCGCTGGGGAGGTCCGGCCCGATCACGCCCAGTTCGTGAACACCTGCCGATCGGCCGATTTCCAGTGCGAGTCAACGGCCACGGTCGAGTACGACGGCATGGTCCGCTGCAACCTTCGCCTGATTTCGGTCTCTGGTAAAGTGTCGATCGAGCGACTGAGTCTGGAGATTCCCCTGGTCGCCGATCACGCGACCTTCGTGCACACGTGGCCGGGCCAGTGGGGCAGCGCGGGGAACTCCAAAGCCCTGCCCGCACAGGGATTCCAGAGCCCATTCAAGCCTTTCGTCTGGCTGGGCGACCACGAACGCGGGTTGTCGTGGTTCACCGAATCAGACCGGAACATGCACGTCCGCGACGCCGCGAAGGCGATCGAGATCGAGCGGTCGGATCGGAAGGTGATTCTCCGCGTCAACCTCATCACGGCGCCGCGGGAGGTGAGCGCGCCATTGGAATACACCTTCGGCTTCGAGGCCACGCCCGTGAAGCCGGCCCGGCCCGACGCCTGGGACTACCGGATCGTGCACAGCGGACACTATGGCATGACCGACCCCGAGCTGGATCGTCTGGCCCAGGCCGGCGTCCGCACGATCTGCTTCCACGAGCACTGGACCGACATCCAGAACTACCCCGAGACCACACACGGCCAGGAGCTCGACAAGCTCGTCGCCGCCTGCCACCAGCGGGGAATCCAGCTCCTCCTCTATTTCGGCTACGAGCTGAGCGACATCGCCCCGGAGTGGGACCGCTACCACGAGGAATGCCTGGTCGCCCCGCGGGCAGGCGGCTACAAGCGGCAGCCGGCCCAGACCGCCTACATCGTCTGCTATCGTAGTCACTGGCAAGACTTTCTGGCCCAGGGAATCGACCGGGTGATGACGAAGCACGGTATCGACGGCGTTTACCTCGACGGCACGTCAGAGCCCTGGGGCTGCGCCAATCGCCGGCACGGCTGCGGCTATGACAAGCCCGACGGCTCAGTGGGAACCACCTATCCCATCTTTGCCACTCGGCAGATGATGAAGCGCATCGCCACGATCGTGCACCAGCACAACCCGAAGGGGCAGGTGAACGTGCACCAGTCAACCTGCATGACGATTCCGACGCTCGGCTTCGCCACCAGCTACTGGGACGGCGAGCAGTTGCAAAGCCTGAAGCGAAAGTCGACCTCGGCGCTGGAGATCTTGCCGCTGGACGCCTTCTGTGCGGAGTTCATGGGACACAACTGGGGCGTGCCCGCCGAGCTGCTCTGGTATGGCAGCGGGCCGTTCCGCCGCGTCGAGGCGATGTCGCTCGGTCTGCTCCACGACATCCCCGTGCGGCCCGTTTCCGACGCCGAGATCCAAACTTCCGGCAAGCTCTGGAAGACGTTTGACGCCTTCGGCCGCCACGAGGCGGACTGGATCCCCTACTGGAAAAGTGCTCAGTTCGCTCGGACCAGCCCGGCGAGCGTGAAGGTGTCGCTTTACAACCGGCCGGGCCAGGGCCTGATCACGGTTGTCGTGAACGCCGGCGACCGGCCCTGCGAGGCGGAGGTCGGCCTCGACCTCGCCGCCCTCGAACAAAAACCTAACCTGACCGCGCGCGATGTTCTGAAGGGCTCAGCCGTCAAGATGACCGAGGGCAAGCTCTCGCTGCTTGTCGGACCGATGGAATACCGCGTCGTCTGGCTCAAGACGCCATAGCCCGGTCCCTCGTGGCCGGCTCACACAACCAGCATCGTAGGTGAGCCATCGACCCAGAACCGCTCGAAAGCGCCATAGCCCGGTCGCAGCCGACCAGCAACCAAGCAGACTCACAGCATCCGAGTTTGGAGGACCAATCATGGAGACCGCTTCCGCGGCGTGCAAGGGGTGTCTGAACCGTCGAATCTTCCTGGCAGGGATGGCCGGAGCGGCCGGGATGACCGCGCTCGGGGGCGGTCTGACGCTTGCCGCCTCACCGGGTGCGGGCGGATCGAAAACGCGCATCCGCCTGGTCTTCTCGCACCATCACGTCGATGCGGCGGGCAAGCAGAGCGAGCCGGGATGGCCTTACCTGGGCTATGACTGCGAGGGACGCAAGCGGCAACTTCTGGAGCAGCTCCGCGCGAGCTGTCCGGACTTCGAGTTCCTGCCCACGACCGCCTTCAGCGCCGAGGATGGCACAAAACTGCTCGCGGCCGACAAGGAGGTCGACGGTTACATCGCCTACATGATCGGCGGTTGGGCCACCGCGGGCCAGGCCATCGCCAGGGCGGGCAAGCCGGTGATCTACGTCGGCGACCTCTACGGCGCCTCCGGCGAAATCCTCACGGCCATCTCCGAGGCGAAACGTCTGGGCCTACGCGCATATGGTATCACCTCGTCGCGGTTCCAGGACGTCGTCGACGCCTTGCGCGCGTTCCAGGCGATGAAACGGCTGAAGTCGTCGACGATCGTTGACGTCGGTGCAGCACCTGGCGATCTGGGCAAGGCGATTACCGACGTCTTCGGCACGCGGGTCGTGGCTGTCGGTTTCCCGGAACTGAACGCGGCCTACGCGAAGGCAGACCGGGGCGAGGCTCGGAAGTGGGCCGACAAGTGGATGCGCGAGGCCGAGAAAGTAACACCGTCGCGGGCGGAGATCGAAAACTCGGGGGCGATCTACCTGGCTATGCGTTCGCTGATGGACACATATAAAGCCCAGGCGATCACGATCAACTGCCTGGGCGGCTTCTATGGGGGCAGCATGTCGGCCTACCCTTGCCTCGGCCACTTCCAGCTCAACAACGACGGTCTCGTGGGCGCCTGCGAGGCCGACCTGCAATCGACAATCACCATGCTCGCGATGGGCTACCTGGTGGGCCGGCCAGGCTATATCTCCGACCCGGTCGTCGACACGGCGACGAACCGCGTGATCTACATCCACTGCGTGGCCACCAACCGGGTCTTCGGCCCCAAGGGGCCGGCCAACCCCTACCAGATCCTCTCCCACGCCGAGGACCGCAAGGGGGCCGCGCTGCGGTCGATCATGCCACTGGGTGAGCCGGTCACGACCCTCCAGACGGCACCTACCCGCCGCGAGATGATCATCCACCAGGGCAAGGCCCGCGACAACGTCGACGACGATCGGAGCTGCCGCACGAAGCTGGCCGTCGACCTCAAGGGAGACGTCAACACGCTGCTCTCGCAGTGGGACCGCTGGGGCTGGCACCGGGTCACCTTCTTCGGCGACCACCGCAAGGCCGCCCTCCAGTTCGCCACGTTGACCGGACTGAAGCTGATGGAGGAATCCTGACCGTCGGGCCGGACGCAACGACAATTCGCAAGCAAGGGCCCCGACGTCTCCGCCATCGCTCAGCGTGCCGCAAGTCGAGCAAGCCTGCCGGACGATGAAGAGAGGACGTGGTGGAACCTCGGGTCTCGGCGACGGTTGTGACGTTCCCGGCGGGGATCGGCAGGAAAAAGCCGGGCAGACTGCGTGAAGGAATGGGGTAGACCTGACCGGTTCCGTCGAGAAGAGCAATGACGAGTGCGACAGGTAGGACAGAATCCTCTTGAGCACAGGCTCGAGTACCCCCAGAACCCGATCGCCAGCCTCGAAGCGCCGGACTGATCCCGTCAGCTCGGCGCCCACTCCCGCTGCGCGGCCAAACCTCAGCGAGCCCCGAGGGGAGCGTACGCGGATCGTCTCCGTGCTGGCGCTGGCCGTGCTGGTCGGGCTGACCAGTTGGGCCATCGCCTCCGTCTCACCGTGGCTGGTCGCGGTGTACGCAACCATCATGGTCCTCATCTTTGCTCTTCCTCGTCCCCAAGGCACAGATCGAACTCGCATCACAACCGAAACCGACGAGCCCGCTCGCGAAACAACGACAGAGAAAGAACCTCACAACCGATCACGCGTACGAAGAGACGTGAAGGAGGGCGACACATCCGAAAGCTCCGCGTCTCCGGATTCGCCCTCACCAGAGATACCAGCGACCAGCCCTCCTTCGCCAGCACCCCGGCGCACTCGCAGTCGAGCGCGCAAGACGTCCAGGCCAGTCGCCTTGCCGGCCCCGGAACCGGCTCCCGCTGCCTGGCTCCAGGTTGCTCCCGGCAAGTTTGTTCGCGCCGATGCCCAGCCCAACGCCGAGTCCACGACACCCGAACCGCATGCGCCCCTCGAGTCCGCCGCGCCAACTCTCGACGAGGTGACTCCGGAACGCGCTGAAGAGCCTTGTTCGAGCGAGCCCGTCGCGCCAACTCTCGACGAGGTCGTTCCGGAACATACTGAAGAGCCTTCCTCGATCGCCGAGCCCGTCGCCCCGCCCGCTGATGGGCCGGCTGAATTGTTGCCGGCACCGGAGCCCGAGATTCCGGTAGCCGAGCTTTGTGAAACCGCGTCGGGCTCGTCGAGCGAGCCGACGCGGAAATCGCGGAATGACGACGATGCAGACCGCTTGATCCAGCACCGGGTGAGACTTGTCCACATCGCCCGCCCCGCGCCTGCCAGAAGGCGGCTGGCGAACTACTCTCATGGATTACGCAATGTCTCGTCCGGCCCGATACGCCCTGGCTCCGCACGGAACGAGCGCGGAGCCGGGTCGCGGTGGCGGGCCCGATCTCTCCGGAGTTCCGGGCGCTTTGCCAGGATCCACAGGCATTTTCTTCCTCGTTCGCCGCCGCGCCGCGTCTGACTCACCACGCTTGATCACTTGCCGTTTCGACGATCCATCGAAACGGCCCACGTTGTCCCCGAGACAGCGGATCGCGCCCTTTGAACGACAGCCATGTTGAAGCAACCCGCACTGCGCGATCCGCTCGAGCTGGCCGGAGGATCTTCCTTCGGCCAGTTCTTTTCACGGGCGAGCAGCCCCTTGCCTGGCCGGGACGTGGCGTCTATCCTACGGAAAACCCATGGAAAAGCCATGAAACACCCGACACGCTTCCTCGTGCTTTCGCTCTTCCTGGCCGGCCTCGCCCGAGGCGCGGAGGAGCGTCCCAACATCCTGTTTCTGTTCAGCGACGACCAGCGGGCCGACACGATCGCCTGCCTGGGCAATGAGCATATCCGCACGCCCACACTCGATCGGCTCGCCCAGAGCGGCACGGTGTTCACCCGCGCCTACTGCATGGGCTCGTGGCACGGCGCGGTGTGCGCCCCCTCGCGGGCCATGCTGATGACCGGGCGCACGCTCTACCGCGTCAAGGAGAACCTGGCTGGAGCGACGACGTGGCCGGAAATGTTCGCCAGGGACGGCTATTCGACGTTCATCACCGGCAAATGGCACAACGGCCGCCAGTCGGTGCTCCGCGCCTTCCAGCAGGGCAAGGCCGTCTTCCTGGGCGGCATGGGCAATCCCTACGCGCTGCCCATCCAGGACTTCTCCTCCGACCACACAATGGTGAACCAGCGCAAGAGCGGCGAGCACTCGGTGAAACTCTTCGCCGACGCGGCCATCGGCTTCCTCAAGCAGCAAAAGGCCGGCAAGCCGTTTCTCTGTTACGTCGCCTTCAACTGCCCGCACGACCCGCGCCTGGCGCCCAAGCCGTACCGTGACCGATACAACGGACACGAGCCCCCTCCGCCCGCCAATTTCCTGCCGCAACATCCGTTCAACAACGGCGAGATGGTCATTCGTGACGAATTGCTCGCCCCCTGGCCGAGGACGCCCCAGATCGTCCGGCAACATCTCGCCGACTACTACTCCTACATCGAGTTCCTGGACGACCAGGTCGCCCGGATCATCGCCGCGCTCGAGGCGACGGGACTCAAGGACAACACGATCATCGTCTTCACCAGCGACCACGGTTTGGCCATCGGCAGCCACGGGCTCTTCGGCAAGCAGAATCTGTACGACCACTCGATGCACTCGCCGCTCATCATGTCGGGCCCCGGCATTCCCAGGGGGAAGCAAACCGCGGCCCTCTGCTACCTGCTGGACCTTTTCCCGACCCTGGGCGAATTCGCCCACGTGCCGGCCCCCGAGGGGAGCGAGGGCCGCAGCCTCGCGCCGGTGCTCCGCGGCCAGGCCGAGACGCGCCGGAACATCCTCTTCACCGCCTACGCCCGCGTCCAGCGGGCGTTGCGCGACGACCGCTGGAAGCTCATCCGCTATGCGCATATCAACAAAACGCAACTCTTCGACCTGCGGAACGATCCCATCGAGATGCACGACCTGGCCGCGGCTCCCGCTTACGCGGATCAAGTGAGGCGTCTCACATCACTGCTTCGGGACGAGCAAGCCCAGGCCGGCGACACCCAGACCTTGACCACGGACCACCCGCAACCCCTCGATTTTGATTTCACGAAGGTAAAACGCCAGGGCAACAACCCCAGGTGAGACGATCGGGGAAAGACACGTCTTCCCCCCTGAACACCGGTGAGCCGTTGTCCGCTGAACCGGTGCCGGAGTAGACTCAAGGACGTCATGTCGCGGTAGGAGCTTCCCCCATGTGGCGCCTTTCATCGGTGATCCTGACGCTGCTCTTCAGCGCCTTCCTCGTCATGGCTCTGGGGTCGGTCGAGGCCGGGAGTTCCTTGCGTTACACCTGCATGCTCTGTCGCCTGGGACGCGTTGACCGGACGATGTTCGGCTTCACGCGCTCGACCTATCACGACAACGAATGCAGCCGGTGGTATGCGGCCAACGTTGAGCCGAGCCACGTCCATCTCTGGGAGCGGGGGACGTGCAGGAGGCTCCTGAACGCCTTCGGCCGAGGGGTCGGGTTTGCCTGCCGTTCAGGTTCCTACCCGATCTGGCTCTTGCCCCCGTCAACCCAGATGGAGGTTTACCAGCACTTCCCGGATCGCCAGAAAGCGAAAGAACTTCTCGCGAACCTCATGGAGGCCAGGAGCGGCGAGGATCGGCTCGACGAGACAGACGAGCGCAGAGGAGACCTGATCGTCCAATCGCTTTCCGACTGGGTTATCGCGGGCTTCCCCGGCACCTGGGAGAACTGGTGGGCCCGGTGGCGGGAAAGGCACGTGGCCGAGCGCAAGGAGTGGTTGACCTGGATGCATTCTGACTCAAACATGAACTTCGATGATTGGAAGGCGAGCCGGAAGACAAGTTCGCCGCCAGAGCAGAAGAATCCCAGGTGACGCTGGCGAATCGGGGCTGGGATCTCCGCGGATGCAACGTGATGGCCGGTCTGGCATGACGTCGAACGAGCGGAACGCTGGACCCTCCCGCTCTCTTGACTCGGAACCATTGAGGGTGGATTCTGGGCGATGTGGACGCCAGTGATCGGCGGAGATCGGCGTCGAATCATCGATCCGGGTTTCGCGGAGATAGTGATGGGCATCCCGGCGGTCGTGCCATCTCCAGAGGAGGATTCGCGGATGAGTGAGCATCCCCTGTCGCGTCGTGCATTTGGTTTGCGGATTGTCGAGCTGGGAGCGGCGGGGGCAGCCCTCTCGTCAACGGGCCTGGCCTGGGCGGACGGCGCGCCAGCCCTGCCCGATCCCGTCGTCGTTGTTCCACCCGAGATGCGGCCCAGGCCCGGGTTCATCCTGGTCTCCGACCAGCAGCTCCTCGACTTGCAGGACCCGGACAAGCCAGTCGACATCAGCCTGAGCGCATCGCCTCGGATCGTGACGCTCCGGCAGATGTGCCAGCAGGCGAAGGCCGGGCGAGGACACACGGTCGTGATCGCCTTCGACGAGTTCTGGGAACAGTATCGCCCGGGACAGAAGGGCAAACCGCGGACCCTCACGCCCGACTCCGACGCCTACATCGCCGCGTTGGCCAAGATCAGCGAGACGTTAAAGTCATACGGCCTGGGACTGGAGCTGAGCCTGCTCTCGCCGCTGGAAATCGGCGCGGCGTACGCCAAGGCAACCGGTGAGCCGGGCCAGTGGGTCCAGTATCGCGAGGGGTATCGCGACCCGCACACCGGCCGTTTCACCGTCTCGCTCTGGCAACAGCTTCACTGGACCAACAACAAGGGCACGATCGAGCTGGCCCGGATCGGCGTCCAGGCGTATGCCTTTCGCGAACGGAGGGTCGGGCAAACGCGGTTCTACCAGGTCGACCCGGCGCGGATCATCCGCCTGGAGCATCCGCCCACGATCGAGGAGGGTTCGCCCGAAGGTGAAGGCCCGCGCACGCGCCGGCGGTGGATCACAGTGCGCGGGGAAGGTGAGACGGGCGTCGGCCCGCTCGACCGCGTGCTGGTCGTGGTCCGCTACCAGACGCCCGAGATGGACTACTTCAGCGACGGTGCCCTGCCTTTCCTCAAGAACCTGATCGCGAAGTACCACAAGGCCGGAATCCCCTTGACGGGCCTCTATTCCGACGAGGTGCACATCCAGCAAGACTGGGGTTACGACTCGCACCACGACGAGGGCCAGCTCGCGATGCGCTTCCTCACGCCGAGCCTGGCCAGGCGGTTTGCCCAGAAATACGGCGCGGAGTTTGCCGACTTCGAGAAGTACCTCGTTTACTTCTGCTACGCCCAGCACGGCTTTTATCCCGACCTGGAAGCGCGACTCCCCGCGCTGCACATGATGGGCTCAAGCCCAGACGCCGTGGCGCGCACGGCACTCTTGCGCCGCCGCTACTTCGACCTGCTTGATCGGACCGTCGTGGACCTGTTCGTCGCGGCGAAAAAGCACGCCGAGCAGACGTTTGGCCGCGTCCTCGAGGCCACGGCTCACGCCACCTGGGCCGAGAGCCCGACCTGCGACTTCTGGGACCCCGGCGACGGGCCCCGTTCGATGAACACAATGAAGTATGAATACACGCCGAATTTTGAGTGGTCGAACACCGTCCAGCAGGCGGCCGCGGCCTGCGACGACTATTTCCGCTGGGGCGAGTTCCTCACCGGCGGAGGAACCGATCATGCCGAGGGAGGCTGGTCGGACCGCGACTACTACGGCCTGGCGTTGGGCTGCTCGCTGGGCATCACCAACCCCAACCGGCCCTATGCCTACGCCGCTGGCTGGGGCTGGCCGCGCGAGGTCGGCGAGCGCTACGGCTCGCTTCAGGCGGCCTACGGCGTCGGCGGTCATCCGGCATTTCAGGCGATCAATGAAAGGCAGCACCGCGACGTCGAGGTGCTGATGCTCTACCCGCTTTCGCTGGTCGCCTGCGAGGAGCGGTTCGGATCGTGGATGGTCCAGTACGGCTACGCGAACATGGTCACGCCCGAGGTGCTGCTCAAGCAGGGCAAGCTCACGCCCGACGGCGCCATCGAGCTGGGCGGCCGGCGGTTCAACACACTGGCGGCGCTGTTCGAACCGCTGCCGCCGGCGGGACTGCTGCCGCTCCTGGAACGGTTCGTCGATGCCGGCGGCCGGCTTGTCTGGTCGGGCCCGCCCCCTCGGTTCGACTTGGGCGGTCAGCCCGTCCTCGCGCGCTGGCGCCGGCTCGTCGGCGCCGGCGCGACACACTTCAGCCACGAGGGACAGATGGCCGGCGGCAAGATCGTCGAGTTTGCCGAGGATCTCAAGTCGGTCCCTGCCCAGACCATCCTGACCGACTTCCTCGTCGACCTGGTCTACCCGGTCGAGCCGGCGGAGAGAGCCAAGGTCGTGGCTCGCGTTGCCGGGGAGACGGTCGGGCTGCATCGCCAGGCAGGCCGGGGCACGGTGACCTATCTCGGCTTCCGGCCCCGCGACGATCAATCGGCCTCGCTGGGCGTCGAGGCGCGCACGTGGTTCGAGATCTTGAAGGCGCTGGGCGCGTATCCGAAGAGTCGCTCAGACGTGCCGGTCGACGACAATCCTTCGGTCGTCTCGC
>JBMFUH010000138.1:0-10513 GCA_049966735.1 Isosphaeraceae bacterium | reverse complement strand
ATCACAGCCATGCCTCCGGCTGGCTATGGGCGGAGCCGCGACCGGCGGCCCAGCATCCGGCAGGATGCCCACGGCCGGCTGGTCGGTCGAGGTGTCAAACACCAGAAGGGCCATCAGATAGCTCGCTTTTTGCCGTGCCCACGGCCGGGCCGTTGCTGACGGGAATGATCGGAATTCGCAATGTGCAAGTGGTGGTCAGGGGTACATAGTTCTTGTTTCTGCTTGCGATCATGAATTCGTGGGCTTGACCCGTCCCCTTTCTTCACTCTATCCTTGGGATATAATCTTGCGCAAGATGTTCTTGGTTATCAGGACAGTTCCTGTCCACGCCCGGTCAAGTCGCGGTTGACTCCCTTGTTCCGGGACCGATCGCCTGGAGGTGTATTCCCGGTGCGGCGAGCTTTGATCAGTGATATTCACGGAAACTACGAGGCTCTGGAAGTTGTGCTTGACGACATCCGGGCGCAGGGGATCAGCGAGATTTTCTGCCTGGGTGATATCATCGGCTATGGACCCAATCCTCGTGAGTGCATCGACCGAATAATGGAAACCTGCAGCATGACCTTGCTGGGCAATCATGACCAGGGGGCCATGTTCGACCCGGACGGATTCAATATCGGTGCGGAGCGAGCCATTTTCTGGACCCGCAGCCAGCTCGAGAGTCCGGCGGACAAGATGCGGAACGCGCGGCGCTGGGAGTTTCTCGGCGAGCTGCCCCGGTCTTACCGGATGGGGCCGTTTCTGTTCGTGCATGGCTCACCCCGTAATCCCTTGAGTGAATACATCTTCCCCGAAGACATCTACAATCACCGCAAGATGGAGCGATTGTTCCAGCTCGTGGAGCGATACTGTTTTCAGGGGCACACTCACGTCCCGGGCATCTTCACCGAGTCGTTTCAGTTCTTCGCGCCCGAGGAGATCGACAACGAGTACACGCTGGGCGAGGGAAAGCTGATGGTCAACGTCGGCTCGGTGGGACAGCCGCGCGACGGCGACAACCGCTCGTGCTACGTGATTCTCGACGACGGTCAGGAGACGTCCTCAGAGGGGAATTCCGACGGGCCCGCTTCGAATCCCTGGGTCGAGGAAACCGCCGAAAGAGAGGTTCCCAGGCGCGCGGGCTCCAAAGACGGGGCGAGCGTGGCCGCTCCCCGGATCACGTTCCGCCGCCTGACGTACGATTTCGAGAAAACCATCCACAAGATTTACGCGATTCCCGATCTTGAGCCGTTCCTGGGCGACCGGCTCAGGCAGGGACGTTGAGCAGAGCAGGGTCCCCAGGGCCGTTTTGTTTTCCGCTTCTTGCCTCGCGTACAGACCCTCACCTGGCCTTCGGCCATCCTCTCCCAGAGGGAGAGGGTCTCTTCAAACCTTCTCCCTCGGGCAGAAGGTGCCGCGCGGCGGCGGATGAGGGGGCCAGTCTGCCAGAATGAAACAGCCCTGTCAGGATCTCCAGTTCCACGCTCTCGACCGATTTCGGCTTCGCCCTCGCGCCGGGCCGAGCTTTCCGGCGGAAGCTATCTGGCCATGACAGCCGGTCCTATTGAATAATAGGCGCATCGCCCGCGTGTGGAACGCCCGCGCACGGCAGGTCGAACGTGTCCGCCTGTCACCTGGATGGAAGCAGGCTGGAGTCTGCCTGAGAGCACTTAATCGCCCCGGAACAGTGGATCAGCTCCCTCATGAACAACGAAAAACAGCGTCTTGTCCTGATCGTCATCCTGATGCTCGGCTGGATGCTGCTCATCAATCGCCTGGGCTTGGTCCCAAAGCCGCGGAAGAAGGTCCCCGACCTGATCGCCAAGCAAGAGCCGGAAAAGGGCAAGGAAGCCAAAGCCAACGACAAGACCGCCCAGCAACCCAAGCTGGCGGAAACCAAGGCGAGCGAGGCGGCAAAGAAGCCGGAGGCTGAGAAAAACCGCCCGGGCAAGCCCGAAGCCGAGAAGCCCAAGACCCCGAAGGTCGAGGTCGTCGCCGAGAATGAGCTGGTCCTGGGGTCGGTAACCGACAAGACCCCGGAGGGCTACAGGCTGGAGGTCCAGCTTTGCCAGAACGGCGCCGGGATCGAGTCGGTACTCTCATCACGCTACGACGCCGAATTCGAGGGCCGGAAAAACCCCCACAAGCCGTTGCACTTGATCGGCCGTGATCCGGTTCATCCCCCTTCCATGTCGTTGACGCTCAGTTCCACTCCGTCCGGGCCCGCCCAGACCGCGGAAGCGGGGGACGGCGGCGATGCGGAAGAAGGTCCGCGAAAAGTTCCCGAGACCGAAGACTTTCTCGATTCGGTTCTCTGGGAGGCTGTCCGCGACAGCAACGGCAAGATCGTCCACCCGATCACCGCCGTCGACCCGGAGACAGACGCCCGGATCCAGGGGCAAGAGGCTGTTTTTCGCACGACCGCCGACAACGGCGTGATCGTGACCAAGACCTTCCGCCTCCGGCCAGGCGCCGATGGAATGGAGGTTGATCTCAAGTTTGAGAGCCCCGACAAGGAGCGAGTGTTTTCCTATCACTTGCTCGGACCGCACGGCATCCCCATCAAGGACGACTCGTACACCGGGACCTTCCGTGAGGTTTATTTCGGAACGTACGACGGCTCGATCAAGATCGACACACATACGGCGTATGACATCGCCAAGGGCAAGACGATTGACAGCACGGCGCTGCCCTTGCGGTTCACCGGGGTCGAGAACCAGTATTTCGCCATCTTCATGGCGCCCTACCCCGCCCCCAACGGACAGGACGACCGGATTGACAGCAAGACGGTCGCGGTCCTCTTGCGCAAGGACGAATCCTCGCTGGCGAAGTCCGACGTCGGAATCCGTCTCACGTCGAAACCCCTCAAAGTGGGGCCGAACTCGCCCGCCTTCCACACCTATCGGGTCTTCCTGGGACCGAAGACGCCGGAGGCGCTCAGCGGCGAGGGCGCTGCCGCCGCCTTGACGGTTTTCCATGGGCCCAAGACCCCCGAAGCGCTTGCCGCCTACGACGCCACCGGGCTGGCCGCGTACCGCAAGAGCAGCATTATCCCCGGCGCCTCAGCCGTCGCCCGGTACATCATCACGCCGGCCCTGGGTTTCACCTATGACCTGACCACCTGGGTCTCCCGACTCTTCGGCGGCAAGACAGGCAACTGGGGAGTCGCCATCATCCTCATGACCCTGCTCGTCAAGCTGATCATGTTCCCGCTGGGCCGCAAGCAGGCCCTCATGGCCCAGCGCATGCAAGAGCTCCAGCCCTACATGAAGGAGATTCAGGAAAAGTACAAGGACGAGAAGGACAAGGAAAAGCAGACGCGGGAAACCTTTGCGCTGTACAAGAAGCATAAGGTCAACCCGGTCAGCGGTTGCATCCCCGCGCTCATCCAGTTGCCCATCTTCGTGGGGCTCTGGCAAGCGCTCAGCAGCAGCGTGTCGCTGCGGCACTCGCCGTTCCTCTGGATCAACGACCTGGCCTCGCCAGACATGCTGTTTCGAATTCCTTTCGATATCCCGCTGCTGACGGCCTGGCTGGGCCACTGGTTCAATGTCTTGCCGATCGTGGTGGTGGCGCTGATGCTCTTCCAGACCAAGCTCTTCTCGCCGCCGCCTACCACTCCCGAGGCGGAGATGCAGCAGAAGACCATGAAGTACATGATGATCTTCATGGCCGCCATGTTTTACAAGGTTCCCTCCGGCTTGGGCCTCTACTTCATCACCAGCAGCCTCTGGTCGATCGGCGAGCGCCTGCTTTTGCCCAAGGTGAGTCACGCGGCTCCGGCGAAGAAGACGGAGGAAGAGATTGAAACCGGCGGACGCCGCGGCAGGGGCGGGCCCGGCGGCAGAGCACCCGGCGGCAACGGCGCTGCCCCGGCGAAGAAGGCTCCCAGCGCGCTAGCCCAGTTCTGGGAAAAGGTCCTGGAAGACGCCCGCAAGAACCCGACCTATCGCAAGATGCTCGACGACAAGGAAGGCAAGTCCAGCGCCGACGACCGTCGCGATCGCGACAAGCCCCGCGCCCGGCCGGGAAGGAAATGAAACCCCTCGGCGAGATCGCCCGTGGAATCTCACTCGACCGAGTCCAAGCTGGTTCTCACCACCGAAACTCCCGCCAGGGCGGCCCACAATTTCCGCGTCATGCTGGTGTGCGCGGGGCTGTGCCCACTCGTCTGGTGCGGATGCTATTACCTCACCTTCACCCCGACCTGGGGCAACCTCGCTCTTCTGGTGCTCCTTGAGGCATTCTACGTTGGGCTCGGGATCCTCGCGGTCTCTGGGCTTCAGCAGGGTACATGCACCTTTGACGACGAGGGCATCACGTACCAACCCCGCAAGGGTCCGACCAAGAGGCTCTTGTGGTCGCGCGTCGAACGGGTCAAGTGGACGGGGATCAAGATCCTGAAGGGTGATGGGATCACGATCAGGCTGCTTCTGCTTCCGTTCGCGCGAGCGGAACTCGAGCAGGCGATCCATTTCGTGGAATCCAAGCTGGCGGCCGACTTTGATCTCTCGCCGGTGCCACGAAAGCCAGCGTCCCCGCCAACTGAGTTCGAGCTTTCCGACCCTCGATTAAAATCCTTGGCGCTAGGATCTTTCGTCGTGTTTGTTGGGTTCTCTGCCGCGGCGGTGGCAACGGCTCTGGCACCCCTCGCTGGCACAGAGTTCCTTCTCAAGGCGATAAGACCGCTCACCTTTGCACTCCTGATATTCGTTTGGCCCTTTATGACTTTGCCGTTGGTCTGGGTTAGTCTTCTCCTCTGGGTAGAGCACCGCAAGGAGGGACCGTGGCGGCGGAAGATCGGGCAGATTCACCCCGCCTGGCCCTGGCGCCTGCGCAGGCAGGAATCGGTGATGCTCGCCAAGAAAGCCCAGGCAGCGGACGATTTCCACGACTGGAGCCTTTGAACCGTGCTGGCCGAGCTTGACCCTCAGGACACGATCGCCGCGATCGCCAGCGCGCCTGGGCCGGGACTGCGAGGGATCGTCCGGCTCTCCGGACCGGATGCCTGGCCGATCGCGCTGGCGGGGTTCCAAGCCGTTGACGATAGCAGCTCTCTGCCCCGCCGCGCCGAGGTTCGCCGCGGCTCGCTTCGGCTTCCGGGGTTAAGGCCCCTCTTGCCGGTCACGGTTGCTCTCTGGCCCGGACCCCGGACCTACACCGGCCAGGATGTCGCCGAGATCCACACCACGGGCGCGACACCGATTCTCGATCTCCTGCTCGCCGATTGCCTGCGCAGGGGCGCCCGGCACGCTCAGCCGGGCGAGTTCACCTTGCGGGCCTTCCTTTGCGGGCGAATCGATCTCACGCGGGCCGAGGCGGTGCTGGGCGTGATCGACGCCCACAACTCCGCCCAGCTCGACGCGGCGCTCCGGCAACTGGCCGGCGGGCTCTCGGGGCCGCTCCTCGTTCTGCGCGATCGCCTCCTCGACCTGGTGGCCCATCTCGAGGCGAACCTCGATTTCGTCGACGAGGCCGACGTCGA
Organism: Isosphaeraceae bacterium; assembly: GCA_049966735.1. Lineage (GTDB taxonomy): Bacteria > Planctomycetota > Planctomycetia > Isosphaerales > Isosphaeraceae > Aquisphaera. The sequence goes on along the minus strand of JBMFUH010000138.1, from coordinate 5,049 downwards.
TCCGCTGGGCCGTGCCGCGCTGGCCGCAGAGCTTGATTCGGGAAGGGCCGAGCTCGAATCGCTCGCTCTTCGCCTGGCTCGCCGCGACCGGCCGGCGGGTGCGCCCCGGGTCGTGCTCACCGGTCCGCCCAATGCCGGCAAGAGCCGGCTCTTCAATGCCCTCCTCGCGGAAGATCACGCCATCGTCTCCCCGCGGGCCGGGACGACCCGTGACTATCTGCGGGCCATTTGCAAGTGCGCCGGGATGACCGTCGAGCTGATCGATACGGCGGGGACGGAAGCCCCGGCTGACGACATCTCGGCCCAGGCCCAGCGGTTCCGGACCGATCAGGCAGGTGAGGCCGACCTTGTCTTGCTCTGCACCGCCGCGGACAGCCAGGCGGCGGCTGACGAGCCCTTGCTCCATGGCTCGCCGACGATCCGCGTCTGGACCAAGTGCGACCTCGGTTCGCCCTCGGCGTGGAGCTTGGGCGAGGCCATTCTCACCAGTGCGGAGACGGGGCTGGGGTTGGACGAGTTGCGCGAGGCGATTGCCCGGGCCATTGGCTCGTTTGATGCCGAGGGGGACCTGCCGGCCAGCACCGGAGCGCGGTGCCAGGACAGCATCGACCGCGCGGCCGCGGCGCTGGGCTCGGCGGCTCGAACCCTTCTAGCAGGGGGCGGCGAGGAACTGGTCGCCTTCGATCTCCGGTTGGCGATCGACGAGCTGGGCAAGGTCTTAGGCGCGGTCGTGACCGACGACATCCTCGACCGGATCTTCCAGCGGTTCTGCATCGGCAAGTAAGCGAGGAGCAGCAAACGCGGCACCCTGCCCATGCTTTGCCGGAGCAGCCAGAAGGGCTATCGATCTTCCCGTGACCGATCCCCGTCACGTCCTCCTCGATGACGGTCTGGCCGCCGATCCTCGTCGCCGAGCCGCTCTTCGACAGGGACGGCGAAGACCGAGTTGGCCCGCAACACGCATCCCGGCCGTCCCGGAACGCAACGCTTATTGACCCGCATGCAGGCGCCATCCTCAACAAAAGTATAGTGCGGGCAAGAAAAGGACATCGGAATTACTCGTCGATTCTGGTCGTTCTCGTCTTGCATTCCATCATAGAACGGCTAAACCTGGATATCAAGATCCTGAGAGACATTATCTAGGGTCCTTGTCGCGTGTAGCATACGGCGCATCGCTCCTGTCCTCGGCGCCCCTGTTGAGAGGTGCGTTTCCCCGGTCGGCAGGTTATTATGGGGAGTGCCGGTTGGCGAACTCCAGAATCCGATGCGGGGTCATGATCATGCTCAAGCGTATTCCAACCATCCTTTCTCCCGAACTTCTCTATCTGATTGCCCAGATGGGGCACGGCGACGAATTGGTGATCGCCGACGCCAATTTTCCGGCGGTGACCCACGCCAAGCGGCTGGTCCGTGCCGACGGCCACGGCGTGCCGGCCATCCTGGAGGCGATCTTGCAGCTCTTCCCTCTGGATTCCTATGTGGACAAGCCGGCCGCGGTGATGCGGCGGGTCGACAAGCCGGGTGAGCCGGCACCGATCTGGGACGAGTACCAGCGGCTGCTCGACAGCGCGGAGGGGCGGCACATCGCCATCGAGCAGATCGAGCGCTTCGCTTTCTACGAGCGTGCCCGCCAGACCTTCGGCGTGGTCGCCACGGGAGAAGGGGCTCTCTACGGCAACCTGATCATCAAGAAGGGTGTGATCCCTCCGAAGTGAGCGGTCAGGTGGTCTCGGTCGATGCTCGGCCTGGAGAGGGCGGGACTCTCCGTACAAGTGCTGTAGTGGCCAAATGAAACGCTGGGCGGAGGTTGTTGTTCTGGCAGTATCGCTTGTCGCAACCGCGCCGGGCTGCTTTGGCCAGGTTGGTCGCTCGACCATCGCGCTGGATCAGGCGGCGCGGCTGTATCGGACTGAACTCGACGCCTTGCGCCGGGATTGCACCGTCCGCGCCCTGCCGCCGGTCCGCTTTTTTCTCTTTGGCATGGGAGGCCGCCGCAAGCTGATCTACCTGGCGGGCGAGCTCAAGGACGCGAGGTCCGGTCAGGTTCTGCACCACTGGGACCTTGCCAGGGACTGGATCTTGCCCGCCGAATACATGGTGGTCGTCGAGACGCGCGAGGGCAAGCGAGTCGCGATCGTGGAGGACGAAGAGTCCATCTGGCTTGATCAGGGCCGGTCGCGGCAGCGGATCGATCCATCGTCCCGGCAGCAACACTTGCGGCTCCCCTCCTTTGCCGGCCATCGTCATGCGCGGGTCTTGAGGGTGTTACATCAGGAAATCCTGGTGAATCTCGTCGACGGCCGGCCCGTCCCCAACTTCCTGGTCTATCCCAGACCCTGGTATCGCGACGGGGCCATGATGGCGATGGTCCTGGAGCGCACGGGCAACCTCGCGCTCATCAAGAACTGGATTGTCGGTTTGCGTGAGCCGTTCGACCGGAACAATGCCGGTGAGCGCGAGGCCGACAATCCGGGAGAGATTCTCTACCTGATCTCGCGAGTCGCCGACCGTGGTCATCCCCTGGTGCCGGTGGTGCTCAGGGAGCTGAAGAACCTCGAGAAAGACGGGCACATCGCCGGGCGGACCGATTTTGCCAGCCATCCGGCGTATCAGACCCAGTGGGCCAAGCTGGGTTTGCGGGCGATCGACTTGCCCGACCCTTACACCGTTCCCGCGACGGACGATTCCTATCGCGGCCTTTGCTGGTGGGGGTTGGATCAAGTGGACCAGAGAAAGCCGGTACGCTCCGTGGCGGACCTTGACTACCCCTACTTGACGTGGGCGCGGGCTCACTACGAGTCGCGGGCGGTTGGACCGATCAGCGACCGCGATTACCCGCTCACCTGGGAGGCCAACGCGAGCCAGGCGGCTTACCAGGGAATGCGCCTGATCGACGAGCGCTTCTTCAAGAGCGAGATCTGCGCGCCCCACACCTGGCATGCGGCGGAGATGTTCCTGGCAATCCAGGAGAAGCGGATGGATCGGCAGAAGGGAATGTCTCGCCCGTAGGCGCCGAACTGATCAGAGGACATAATCCTGGGCCGACTTTCCCGGGACAGGCTCGGCGGTATGGGCGGAGCCGTTGACTCCGGGGGCAGTCGAGGACTCAGGCAACGGGTTCTCTCCCCCGAGTTGGTCCAGGTAATGCCGCGCCGGCTCCGCGTAATCGGAATGGTTGGTGAGCTTGAGCACCCGCTGGAAGTCGAGAATCGCATCGCTGATCAGGCCCTTGCGGGCCAGGCAAACTCCGCGGTTCAGATAGCAATCGGGGTCGTTGGGCCGCATGATCATGACGCGCTCGAAATCGGCGAGTGCCGACTCGAGTTCTCCCTTTTCGGTACGGATTCGACCGCGATGAAGATAGGCGAGCGCCAGTTGCGGGTCGCACTGGATGGCCTGGTCGAAGTCGGCCAGGGCAAGATCAACTTCTCCCTTGGCCTGCTGGACGCAACCGCGCTGGAAATACGCTTCCCCCAGATAAGGCGCGATCGCCAGGGCCTTGTTCAACTCTGAGAGCGCTTGATCGTGGTCGCCACGCACCGACAAGATGCGCGCCTGTCTGAGGTGGTTCGGCACGGTGGCTCGAAGATGCCGACGGGTCGATCCCAGAACGAAGATCATGACCGTGGCCGCGGCGGCCGGCAGGCCCAGGAGAGCCACGCGAATCTGGAATCGGGTCGATTCCGGATAGCGGTAGTGCGTGACCGTGACATACTCGCTGATCCTTTCCTTGACGGTCTGCTCGTGGATGATGAACATCGTTCCCAGGATCAGCAAGAGCCCCAGAATGCCTAGAATCCGCGCAAAGACGCGGTATCGGCCCAGCGCCAGAAGCATGGAGGCGATCATGATGAACGCGACAGCCACTCCGTACGCGGTCACCATCTCGGATAAGCCGGGCCAGTTGACGACCCTGTCGTAAAGCTCGGCACCTCTCATGATCGAACAATCTCTTTGGGTTACGTTTCGAGACTCTCGAGAACAATTGTTCTCACATCGAGTTTGTCAGCAAGGCAGAGACGGCTTCACGGATCGACATGCAACGAGGATCTCCGTGGCTTGAACGCGAGAGACGTCAACTTCTTTTCAGTGAAAAGGTTAAGCCTTCATAATCTGGGGGGTCTCACCTCAATCTACGAATGCCCCTCTCTTGTGTCAATCGAGGGATGGTACCCTCATGTATTTTTTCCAAAAGGCCCGCGCGACAGTCCCAGGGCCGTTGCCAGCACTCCCCGCTCCAAGGCCGTTCTGCCCGTTCGATCCTGCTCGATCGGCAGAGTGCGTGAGTCGAGGTGACGATCCGGCCCTTCCTCGCCGGCTCGCGTGCTATTCAGGTGCTATATTCCTGTTGGATTTCCCCCAGAATGGCCCGGATGCCTCGGCACCAGATTGTCCTCGCAGATGAGAGGACCATGGGACAATGCGCCGCAAGAGAACGGATCGAACGATCTTGGCCTCGCTCTCCTCGCTGGAAGAGCGATTCCTGCTCTCGACCCTCATTGCGCTGGTTGATTCAGGTGTGGATCTACAAAGCGCGGTCGACAGCCCGTACTACGACTTTACCTACGCCTATGACGCCTACAACCAGCAAACCGCCGCTCAGTTCGGCGATCAGGTGGTGCAGGACACCAGCTTGCAGCATGGCCATGGGGCCACCGTCGCCGATTCCATCGTTCAGGGAATCATCGCGGCCGAGTCTCAACCTGGCGCGGCCGGGGCAGACGTGCGGATCATGCCCATCCGCGACACGTCGAGCGGACTGAACATCGACAGCAACGCCTTGATCCGCGGAGTGTACTGGGCCGCGGACCACGGCGCCGCGGTGATCAACCTCAGCGTCAACTACAGCTACGACCCCACGCTCAACGACCCGGGCGACCCGCACAACGGCGACACCCTGTCTCAGGCCATCCTCTACGCGCAGACCAAGGGGGCGGTTGTCGTCACCGCGCCGGGAAACCAGTCGCTGAACATCGACCATTTTTTGGTCTACCCCCCGTACGCCGACGATCCGTTGTACTCGACGGCCAATCCCGCGCCGACAAACCT
>JBMFUH010000137.1:0-10559 GCA_049966735.1 Isosphaeraceae bacterium | reverse complement strand
GGGGCCACGAAGACGATCTCCACCGATCGCGGGAGGTTGGCCTCGACCTCCATCTGGTCAAGCCGGTCACGGCGAAAGACATGAGAGCCATGCTCGTGGAGATCCAGCCGAAGCTGGAAGAGCAAACCCTTCCCCTGCCGATCGCCGATCTCGCGCGCTCCTGGTCACCTGGTTAGAGAAATGAGCCGATGCTGATTTATCGAATCGATCTGACCCTGGTCCGGCTGCCGCTTTTGCGTCCCTTTCAGACCAGCTCGAGCCGCAAGGAGCATCTGGATCACATCCTGGTCCGGGTCTGGTCCGAGGGCGGTGCGACCGGCTGGGGCGAGTGCGCCAGCCCTTCCGACCCCTTTTACTGCCCCGAGACGGTCGAGAGCTGCTGGCACATCCTCCGCGACTTTTTGGCGCCCATGGTGCTGGGCAAGTCCTGGACGACGATCGAGGAGCTGAGGCGTTTCCACGCGGCGGTCAAGGGAAACGCCTTCGCCCGCGCCGGACTGGAGATGGCCTGCTGGGACCTCCTGGCGCGCGGCCAGGGACGGCCGCTGGCGGCGCTGCTGGGCGGCACGAGAACCGAGATCCTCTCCGGCGTCAGCCTGGGAATCGAGCGGGAGGTCGAGATCCTGCTGGACCGGATCGCCCAGTTCGTCGACGAGGGCTACCGGCGGATCAAGCTCAAGATCGGCCCGGGCTGGGACGTCGAGGTCGTCCGCCGGGTCCGCGACCGCTACCCGGATCTGCCGCTTCAGGTCGATGCCAACTCGGCCTACACGCTGGCGGACACGGACCGCCTGCGCCAGCTTGACGCCTTCAACCTGCTGCTCATCGAACAGCCGCTGGCCCACGACGACATCATCGATCATGCCCGGCTCCAGGCCCAGCTCGCGACGCCGATCTGCCTCGACGAGAGCATTCACTCGGCCGACGACGCCCGCAAGGCGCTCGACCTGGAAGCCTGCCGGATCATCAACATCAAGGTGAGCCGGCTGGGAGGGTTGCTCGAGGCCAGACGCGTGCACGACCATTGCCTGGCCCGGGGCGTTCCCGTCTGGTGCGGAGGGATGCACGAGTTCGGCATCGGCCGGGCCGCCAATGTCGCCATCGCCAGCTTGCCCGGCTTCACCCTCCCCGGCGACGTCTCGGGCTCCGACAAGTACTATCGCCAGGACATCGTCGATCCTCCGATCCTGGCCACGAACGGGGCGATCGCCCTGTTTGACGGTCCGGGCCTGGGCGTCGAGCCGGTCGAGGAGATCATCGCCCGCCATGCCCTCCGCACGACGACAATTCGATCGGAGGCATCTTGATATGGACATTCAAGCGATCCACAAGTTCCTGCGCGATCACTGTCACCAGATCGTCGCCGAGACCGTGGCGCTCGCGGAGCACGAATCACCCAGCCGCGACACCTCGGCGCTTCGGGGGCTTGCCGAGATGCTTTCCCGACGGCTGAGCCAGCTCAGCGGCACGGTGGAGTCACACGAAGACGCAAGCGGCGGACCGCACATCCTCGCGCGGTTCCCGGGACAGTCGGAATTGCGCCCGGCACTCGTCCTGGGCCACTTTGATACGGTCTGGCCGATCGGAACCCTGGAGCGAATGCCAGTCGCTCAGGACGAGGGATGTCTCCGCGGGCCGGGCGTGTACGACATGAAGGCCAGCCTGGCGATCTTTCACGCCGTGCTCGAGGCGTTCCAGGCATTCGGCCTCCAGCCGCCCCGGCCGATCGTGGCCCTGTACACATCGGACGAGGAGATCGGCAGCCCTGGCTCGCGGCCGATCATCGAGGGCCTCGCCCGCCTGGCCGAGCATGTGCTCGTGCTCGAGCCGCCGCTGGCCGACGGCAGCCTCAAAACAGCTCGCAAGGGAGTGGGACGGTTCACCATCGAGGTCGAGGGCAAGGCCGCGCATGCCGGGGTCGCGCCGGAGCGGGGCCGAAGCGCGGTGGTCGAGCTGGCGCATCAGATTCTCCGTGCTCACGCCCTCAATGACCCGGCGGTCGGCACGACGGTCAATATTGGACTGATCGAGGGGGGAACGACCGCCAACGTCGTGCCGGCCCGGGCACTGGCCGAGGTGGACGTCCGCGCCACGACCCTCGCCGCCGCCCAGGCTGTCGAGCAGTCGCTCCGGGCGCTTCAGCCGGTCACGCGGGACACGCGTATCAAGGTATCAGGCTCGTTCAACCGCCCTCCCATGGAGCGGACCGCGGCCAGCGCGGCACTCTTCGACAAGGCCCGCGCGATCGGTGCCGGGCTGGATCTCAACCTGACCGAAGGATCGACCGGCGGGGGGAGCGATGGCAACTTCACCGCGGCCCTCGGAGTCCCAACGCTCGACGGCCTCGGCAGCCTGGGCGGCGGCGCACACGCGGACGATGAGCATGTCGTGATCGCTTCACTCCCCGACCGAGCTGCGTTGCTGGCGGCCTTGCTTCTGAACCTCTAGGAATGTTCGTCATGTCGTCACAAGGAAACGGCCTGGTCGATGCCGACATCACCATCCGCCGCGCGACCAGCGTCGCCGACTATCGTGCCTGCCAAGAAGCGCAGCGGCGGAGCTGGGGAATCACCGAGGAAGGCTACGTCGTTCCTGTCGCCACCATGGTCGGCGCCAACCTGCACGGCGGCATGGTGCTGGGGGCTTTTCTGCCCGACGGCCGCGCGGCGGCGTTGTCGTTTGGCTTCCTCGGCCGCGTGGGAGACCGGATCTGCCTCTATTCGCAGCTCACCGGCGTGGTTCCCGAGTACCAGTCGCGCGGCCTGGGATACGCCGTGAAGCGGGTTCAGCGCTACCTGGCGCGGGCCGAGGGTCTGCGTCTGGTCGCCTGGGCATTCGATCCACTTCAGGCGGGAAATGCTCACTTCAACATCCAGCGTCTGGGCGCGCGCTCCTGTCGCTACATCGACAACATGTACGGCGAGCGCACCGACGCCCTCAATGCCGGCGTGCCCACCGACCGCCTGATCGTGGAATGGGAAATCGAACCGGAGGAGAAGCCGGCTCCGAAAACCACGCCCGAGGTCGATTCCTTGCTCTCATCTCCGCGCTTGATCGCGACCCGGCAGTCCTCCGCGGGCGTCATCTTGCCGGAGGCGGTCGAGAGCGTGGCGGATGCGACCCGGCTCTTGCTGGAGATCCCCGCGCGGATCGCGGAGCTGCGCCAGGCTCAGCCGGAGCTTGCGGAATCGTGGCGGCAAGCGGTCCACGACGCGTTTCACGCCGGGTTCGCCGCCGGTTATCAGGCGTTCGGCTTCTTCCGGGAGGAGACCGCACCGGAGCGACGGTGTTATTATGTTCTGGAGCGGATGCGAGCGGCGGAGGCGTCCGGTGCGGTATAATCCTGGGTGGGTCGCGGGGAGACCAGTTGCCCCGGGAGAGCACGAGCGCCAGAGATGATACCGATCGACGCGGAAACATCCCGTTATGCTTCGCTCCGGCGCGGGGGCCGAATCCTGGGCCGGCTGGCCTGGCTGGTGCAGCTTGGTTTCTCGATGCTGGGGCTGGGTCTCTTTCTCGACCAGGCGGGAGGATTGCTCTCGGACACCCAGTTCACCTGGGGCGAGCGGCGAGTGATGGGCATCACCGCGCTGGTCACGCTGGGCGGTTGCGGCATTGCCGGCTGGGTGGTGGGGCAACTCTTCAAGATCTCGGCAAGCGTGCTCGACGTGCTGGCCGACAGTGCCGAGGCCTCCTGGCGCACCGGCGACCTGATCGAGCAGCATCTTGTTCCGACGCTGGGGCGGATCGCGCTGGCCCTGGAAGAACGCGAGTCGCCAGCTCCCGCACGTTCCGCGCCCGTCGCTGACACCGGGATCAAGGGACTGAAAGCGGAACTGGCATCGGCCCGCACGGCCGCGCGGCCGCTCCGGGTGTTCGAGCTGCGTGACGCCCTCACGCAGCACCTGCGCGGCGAGGCGCTGCATGCCCTGGACTGCGAGCTGGCCATCTGGCTGCTCAACCTGGTGGAGCGGCGGGTCCAGGCCGAGGCAGTCGACGTCGAGGTTGCCGGCTGGGTCTCCCGGGCGCTCGACAGTCTGGGAGACATGCCCGAGGCCGCGCCGCTTCGCGTTGCCCTGCCGGCCTTGCGCCGCAGCGCGGGACTGTGTCAGAAATGCGGCCGGCGGGTTCGCGGGCCGCAGCCACTCTGTCAGGAATGCTGGGTCAAGAATACGACGGTGGCGTCCGATACGAGCACCTACCCGTCCTCGAACCGGGAACGATCATGAGCCTGCGCGTACGTTGCACCAAGTGCTACACGGCGTTTGTCACAGCCGACGATCCGGCCGACGGGACTGTTTCGTGTCCCAAGTGTGGCGCCCGACATCGTCTGCCCAAAGTCAGCCAGCACGAGGCCCCCAGCGCGGAGCCGGTCTCCGAGCCGTCCTTGAGTTCGGACTCGAAAAGCGTGGAGGCAAAGAGCGCGGAGACAAAGAGCGCGGAGGCCGCGACGGTCTTCGTTCCCTCCGAAGCGTCGCGGGTTCGCTCGTCTCGCAAGCGGTGGCTGGTCGTCCTTGCCCTCCTGATCTTGGTGGCGCTCGGCAGCGTGGCGGCCCTGGTCTGGTGGCCCCGGGTCAAGCCGAGACGGCTCGATCCGGTCGAGCACGTGGCGGAGAGCTACTTGAAGGCGCTGACCAAGGGTGACGTTGAGATCCAGCATCGGCTGGGCACGATCGAGGAACCGCCGGCAATCCGCTCCTATCAAAACCTGAAACGGGATCGCGGCCAGAACAAGACGCTGAAGGGCTCGTTCGCTCCGATCGCCCAGCTTCACAAGCGGATCGATTCCGAATACGCCTATGACCCGGCGATTGGCCGGTTCACGCCCAAGCATCCGCTGGGGCCGGCCGCCGCGACGCTCGACGCCCTGCACGCGGCCAAGAAGAAGGCAGAGGAGTCAAAAATCTACGAAAAGATGGCCAGCGGCGATCCCGACGACATCTTCGACGCCGCCGAAAACCTCTCCAAGGTCTCCAAGGTCGTCAGCGATCTTGCCGAAGGGGCGCTTCATCCCCAAAAGCTCTTGCCGACGTACAGGATGCTGGTCGACGATTCGAAGCCGTCGATTCCTCCAACCCAGAAGGAGCTGGCCCTGGCCGTGGCGGACGATCCCAAGACCTGGGACGCCCTGCTCAAGCGGCCCTTTCACACGCTGAAGCCCGACGGCCCCTTCATCTACGAGCGCGCCCTTGTAAACGCCGAGATCTGGGACCAGCTTGGCTCGCTGGGCGATCCGCCGACCACGCTGCGGCTGTCGCTCGTCCGCTTCCGCCTGGAAGGGATCGACACCGGCTGGCGCGTGACCGCGGCCCGGCGCATGCTGCCCGGCACAGAGGAACCAGCCTCTCCGGGAGAACCATCCGGCTCGTCATTGTCTACCAGCGCGGCTCCCGCCCAGGAACCTTTGCCCCCTCGCTCGCTGGGCAACCCGGATCATCCTTGATGAACTCCTGAACCTACAGTCTGACACGCCGGAGGAACCTTGTGTATAATGAACCTCCATCGCGGACACGGGCGATTAGCTCAGTTGGTTAGAGCGCCTGCTTTACACGCAGGAAGTCGGGGGTTCGAGTCCCTCATCGCCCATTTTTAAACCCAGTAGATGTAAGGGTTTATGCCAATCTGCCTCCGGTTGCAATTCCGTCCGGTCGCCATCCTGATTTCCCCTCCATTTCTTTTGAACCAGGTCGTGGTGTCCGCCTGACAAACGCTCAGCGATCGATGTTCCACCATCGGTGTGGTCCACGAGATGCCCTCCGTGGCCCATCTAGCAACCATCGCTTCGGCTGTCGTCTTCAATTCAAACCGACACCGACGATCGACGCATTCAACCACTGTCGTAGGTGGTCCGATCATCCTTCGATCCCTGGTGTCGCCATGCCTGACCCAACCCCGACTTGCGACTTCTGCTCGAACATGAATGTCCCGCTCTATGAGAGCGCCATCGATCCCGTTGTCCACAACTGCGGGTTCTGCGCCGCCCAAGCGGTCGCCAGTACCTCGGCGCAGCCTGAACCCGTTCGTCGTTCGCCGCTCTCGAAGGGCGAACGCCTCGCCTTCGTCCCCTCGCCCAAGAGCATCGTCGCTCACCTGGATCAGTTTGTGGTCGGGCAAACCCTCCTAAAGATGCTTGAAGGCACGATCGCCACAGTTTCACCTGCGGGCGGCTGGAAGCATCCGGTGCAACTAAAAGGCATAATAAACATATTTATATATAATCATTGATTGACACCCTCGACTGTTCGAGCTTTTTGGGACTGCGAGGCGACGGACCGGGCCATGTCACACTCGGGATGAGCTTTGCGGGACTGTGAGGCGGCGGAGCAAGCCATGTCACGGAATGTCACAGTTTTGCCACGTGAGATTCAACGCCGGGCAGAAGGTTTGTACCGAGTGTGCAAGTCTTGCGGATGGCGCGGGGAGGGGCGGTTGTGTCGAGGGCGAGGGCTGGACGGGGAACGTTGAGGTCCGAACCGATGGGATGGGAGGACGACGAGCCGAGGTCTGTTCGGCGCGGGTCTCGTGCCCGCGCCGAGAAGCCGCTCAGAGTGGCCAGGCCGGTCCCGGCGGGCCAGGATTGCCACAACGCGATGCTCCTCTCCCCGGCCCTCTCGCGCACAGGGGAGAGGGAGCCGGAAATGACGGAGGCGCAACGCGTTCCTGCTATTTCAACGCGTTCCTGCTATTTCAAAGATGCTGGCCCGAAGGCCCGCGGCAGGAGTTCTTTAAGGGTTGTCCGGATCGTGTCCGGGCCGTCGCAGACGCAGATGACCTCGGCATCCGGTCCGAATTCGTTCAGCACCTGGCGGCAGGCACCGCAGGGAGCGGTCGGCGAGGCGGTGGGTGTGTAAACCAGCACCGCCTTGATGTGCAGCGGTTCCGCGGTTCGGGCAACCGCTTGGAAAACCGCGTTCCGCTCCGCGCAGATGGTCAGTCCGTAGGAGGCGTTCTCGACGTTGCAGCCGCTGTGCACCTGTCCGTCCGCCGCCAGCACCGCCGCGCCGACCGGGAACCTGCTGTAAGGGCAGTATGCCCGGCCGGCCGCCTCGCGGGCCGCACGCTCCAGCGCGGACAGCTTCCGGTCATCGATCATCCCAGAGTCCTGGCGCAGAACTCGCCAAACGATTCGCCGGGCAGCCTTTCCGCCTTGAACTGTTCGAGGACGGGAACCAGCTCGGCGACGACCCTGTCATGTGGCACGTAGTCCTTGAATTCGATGTTGAGCCGGTCGCCGATGGTCCGACCGCCCAGGAAGATGGCGTAGCTGCCCGGGCCGGGCTTGCCATCCGCGTCGACATGTGCCGAGCGGCCGACCAGGCCGATGTCGGAATTGTAGGGCCGGGCGCAGCCGTTGGGGCAGCCGGTCATGCGGACGGTCAGCCGCTCGTCGGCCAGGCCCAGGCGCTTGAGTTCGACTTCCAGCTCGTCGAGGACTGACGGCAAGGCCCGCTCGGCCTCGGTGACGGCCAGGCCGCAAGTCGGCAAGGCCGGGCAGGCCATGGCCCAGCGGCGAACCTTGGAGATCTTCTCCACGGACGCGATGCCGTACTCCTCCAGCCAGCCGTTGATCTCGTCGCGCCAGGCGGGGTCGAGGTCGGCCAGGATGATCGATTGCTGGCAGGTCAACCGCCCGGGGGTCCGGTACTTCTCGAAGAAGGCGCGCAGGCCGCTGAACAGCCGGTGCGTTCCCGCGTCCTTGAGCCGGCCGTTCTCGACCGGGATGCCCAAAGCGAGCTTGCCGTCCCCTTGCTCGCGCCAGCCCAGATGGTCGTCGACGTCGGTCACGAAGACAGGCTTCGGATCGGCGAGCGGGTAACCCAGGTACTCTTCGATCTTCGCCCGGAACGCGGGGAGGCCCCAGTCATGAATGATGTACTTGAGCCGGGCGCGCTTGCGGTCGGACCGGTTGCCGAAGTCGCGGAAGACCTTGAGCACCGCCTCGCCGATCGACAGGATGTCGGCCCGATCGACGTAGCAGAGCGGGACCGCGAGGAAGGGAAACGTCTTCTGGGCGCTCGGGGTGGTCCCCAGTCCGCCGCCGACCAGCACGTTGTAGCCGACGATCCGGCCGTCCTCGACGATCGCCAGGTAGCCCAGATCGTTGGCGTGGATGTCGGTGCAGTTGTCTTCGGGGAAGGCGAAGGCGCTCTTGAACTTGCGCGGGAGGTATGCCTTGCCGTAGAGGGGCTCGACCGGGTCGTCCTGGGGAGTTGGAACGAGTGAGGGCCCGGCCTGGGGCAGCGACTCGATCTTCTCGCCGTCCAGCCAGATGTCCCAGTAACTGGAAGACCGGGGCGCGGCGTGGGCGGCCCAGCGGTGTGCATCGGCTTGCAGCTCGTCGTGAATCGCGTCGTGATGGGGCGCGGGGCAGCAGAGGACGTTGCGCTCGACGTCGCCGCAGGCCGCCAGGGTCGAGAGGAGACTCTCGTTGATCGTGCGGATCGTTCCGCCGATGTCCTCTTTCGCCACCCCGTGAAGCTGAAATTCCTGGCGAGTGGTGATCCGGAGCGTGCCGTTGCCGACGGTGCGGGCCAGCTCGTGACAGGTCAGGAACTGCTCGGCGTTCAGCTTCCCGCCGACGATCCGCACCCGGACCATGAACTGGTAGGCCTTGTCTCTCTTCTCCCGCTTGAGCTGGTTGCGGACGTCGCGGTTGTCTTGCTGATACGACCCGTGGAACTTGAGGATTGTCGCCGCCTCCTCGCTCAGATGGTCCAGGCCGTTTGTCACCTCTTCCGCCACGTAGGTCTTGAGATACGCACTGGCGATCTTGATCGCCTCCACCTTGCTGGGCCGGGGCGCGGTCGCGGGCGAGGCCGCTTCCCTCAGCATCGTCTCGCTGACGGACAGAGCGGTCACGTCCAGCAACATCTCCCCTCCAAGAGGCTGAGTGGTCGCGTCCAGCAGCATTTCCCCTCCAACAGGCTCGATAGTCGCATCCATCAACAATTCTCCCCGTGGCAAGAAGAACGGCGTTCCCGATAATCTTTACTTTCCAAGTGAACTTTGTCAACATTGTGATTTTAGTGAGAGCGGCCTTGAGAATCAAGTGGCGAGTGGCCAGATTGTAGGGTCCGCTGTGCGGACCGGACCCCGGGCGATGTCCCCGGTCCGCACAGCGGACCCTACGGGGAGGCGCCGACACGAAAACCGCTCTAGACCGGCCAGCCAGACCTGGGGGGAGAGGCACCCAGGACCCTGTGTTGTCGTAACGCCTCAAGAGTTCGCGTCATGTCCGTCGGCGGGGCGGCGCGGAGGGCGATTTCCTTGCCGGTCGAGGGGTGATTGAACCGCAACGCGTACGCATGCAGGGCCTGGCGATCGATCAAGACCGTTTCGGGATCGATCGGAGGCGCGTCCGGTGGGACTGGCATGCCCCGATCGATCAGCTCACCCAGCGTCAGCTTGTCTCTTCCGGAATAGGCCTTGTCGGCCACGATCGGATGACCGATGTGGGTGAGGTGCACGCGGATCTGGTGGGTTCTGCCGGTCTGGGGCTTGCAACGGACCAAGGCGTAGCCGCGGAAGCGTTCGAGGACTTCATAGAAGGTGACCGCGGGCTTTCCTCCATCCTGGGCCGAGCGAATGGCCATCTTCGCGCGGGAGATCGGGTGAAAACCGATGGACCGCTCGATGTAATCGCTGTCGCGCTCGGGAACGCCGTAGACGAGGGCGAGATATTCCTTGTGGACCTCGCGCAGCTCGAACTGAAGGGCCAATCGGCGATGAGCCAGGTCGTCCTTGACCACGACCAGGAGCCCGGTTGTGTCGCGATCGAGGCGATGGACGATCCCCGGCCGGTTCTCGCCGGCCAGGGTCGAGAGGGTGTCGTAATGGAACTGGATGGCGTTGACCAGAGTTCCCCGCCAGTTTCCCCTGGCCGGGTGTGTCACCATTCCCGCGCGCTTGTTCACGACGGTGAGGGCCTCATCCTCGTAAACCACCTCGATGGGGATGTCCTCGGGGGTGGGATTCGTGTCGGGAAGCTCGGGCAGCCAGACGCGAACCACGTCCCCCGAGCGAACCTTGTACGAGGCCTTGACCGGCCGGCCGTTGACCTGCACCGCCTCGGCGTCGATGATCCGCTGGATCACGCTCCGGGAATAGTCAGTGAACCGGCTGGCCAGGTACGCGTCAATCCGCCTGCCATCGGTTCGCGGCTTGACCTCGAATTCCTGGGGCGTTTCCGATATCGGGCGGGGCCACATGGGGACTCAGGACTTCGGTTTCTTCGCCGGAGAAGACGCCGCCGGCGCCTGGGCGGATTTTCCGGCCGAGCCGAACGGGTTTTCCGGCAGAACAGGCGGCGACTGCGCCGGGGTTGCCGGCTTGGTCGCCTTGCTCGCATCGGCTCCCTTGGCCGGGGGCTCGTTCTTGGGTGCCGGAGTCTTGATGACCGGAGGCTTCTTGGGTGCCGGAGTCTTGGTGACCGGGCTGGGAGGAGGCGGAGGCAGAAGCGAAGTGGGCGGAAGAATGCTGCCGGAAGGGGGTTGCCCCGTCAGGCCGCTCCCAGGCGAGGGGGCCAGTGGCATGTCGAGCCTCTGGCTGCCCATCGGCGG
>JBMFUH010000136.1:0-10579 GCA_049966735.1 Isosphaeraceae bacterium | reverse complement strand
GAACCTGGGAAAGTGGCGTAAGGCCTCCAAAAAACGAACCGCGTCTTACACCCGAGGGTTTGTCTCTCATCATGACAAAACGAAACAGCATACAATTATGCGTGTGTTGCCGCACACGTCTTCAACTACTCGCGCTGCGATACGACCGCAGGGCGTGCTGGAAGAAGCGGCGGCTGAGGTGAAGCAAGACGATGGCGGCCACGACGCAGAAGGCGACCATCAGCGGGTCGAACACCCGTACCATCACGTTGGCCGGAACGTTGGAGACGATCAGGATCGGCACGAAGTAGGTGAAGAAGTTGCCCAGCGGCTCGGCCAGCTTGCCGGCGAAGATCTCCTTGGGGTAACGCGCCAGGCTCGAGAAGAGCCACCACATCTCCATCAGGCTCTGGTTGCGCACCATCCAGACCGAGAGCGACGTCAAAAGGAGCATGAAGCCATAGGCGATGGCCGTGGCGCAGACGAAGGTGACCAGGAACGTCACCACGCGCAAGGGGTCAAACTGCCACCCTTTCTGCCAGAGCGCGATGGCCATGAGGATTCCCCCCATGAGCACGTTGGGCGCGGTGCCCCAGTCGATCTTCCGCAGCGAGACCAGGAATTGCTCGTCGATCGGCCGCAGCAGGATGAAATCGAGATCCCCGGTGCGGACCAGCTCGGCGAACTCGTTGAAGTTGTCGAGGAAGAGGCACTCAGTCAGCCCGTTGATCGCGAAGTAGCAGCCCACGAAGAAGAAGTATTCCGCCTCCGACCAGTTGGCGACGTGGCTGGTCCGGGCGAACACGGTCTTGTAGAAAGCGATCAGGATGCCCAGCCAGAGGACCTCGACCGAGACCTTGACCAGAAAGTTGCCCCGGAACGCCAGCTCGCGGTTGAGCGTGTACCGGCCCAGACTGCTGAATAACCGGAAGTACTTGCCGGCGGTCGCGAGCAAGGGATCACCCTCCAAACGCACTGTACCGCTTGAGTCCCAGCTGGTAGAGGCCGCGGCAGAGGAGCATGAACACAACGGCCCAGGCCAGTTCCAAGAGCAGGTGCAAGACCAGCTTCCAGCCCGTGATCTTGCGCAGGAAGACCACGGCCGGGAAGTAGGCCATGTACTGAAATGGCAACGCCTTGAGAATGCCCGCCCAGGGCTGGGGCAGCAGGTCCAGCGGAAGCATGTGCCCGGAGATGAAGAAGTTGAGCGTCATCACGATGTAGAGGAGCGACGTCACCTCGAGAAACCAGAACCCCACCATCCCCACCGACGCCTCGAAGAAGAAACCAACCAAAAACCCCAGCACCAGCGACACCGTGTAGGCGGCCATCGTCAGCGGATCGGGGAATCCGTCGAAGTAGCCTCGGCAAATGAAGAAGAGCAGGGCGTAAGGCAGGAACGACATTGAGATGTACGCCATCTTGTGCGCCAACCGGTAAGAAAGGAGGTAGGCGATCATGTTCACCGGCTGGATGAGGTAGCGCTTGAGCGTTCCCTCGCGGACGTCGCGGGCGATGCCGCCGGCCAGTCCGGGCATGCTCGAAAACATCCGGCTGATGTGCGTGAGCAGCAGGTAGGCGATCATCTCCTTGTATCGAAAGCCCGCCAGGCTGGCTTTGCCCGACCCCTCGTAGATTGCCTTCCAGAGGAGAATCGTGGTGACGAGGGGCAGGAAGCGGAGCAAGGTTCCCAGCAGGAAATCGATCCGGTAGGTCATCCGCTCCACGAGCGAGACGCGGAGGATCTTGAAATACTTCCTGGCCGTGCCGAACACCCCTCGCTGGGGTTCCAGGGGCAGAGCATGGGCGAGGGCGGGCGAGGCCGCCAGGGCGTCAGACGGCGTCATAGGCGAATTGTGCCTCCTCGAAGACCCTGGCGATGACCTCTTCGAGCGGCGGGTCTTCCACGCTCACGTCGGCCAGGGCGTGGCGATCGAGAATGGCCGCAAGCGCCTCGGCCACCCTCGCCCGCTCGATCTTGATGTCGGCAAACGGTCCCTCGTGGCGAACCACCTCGCCAAACTGTCCCAGGTCGTCGGGCGCGGCGACCTCGAACTGGAGCTTGACCAGCTTCGACTCGCTGAACCGTTCGATGATGCCCGACAGTGGCCCGTCGTAGGCGAGCTGGCCGTGGTTGATCACCAGAACCCGCTCGCAGAGGGCCTCGACGTCCCTCATGTAGTGCGAGGTGAGCAGCATGGTCACACCGCGCTGGGTGTGGTAATCGCGCAGGCATTTCTGGATCGCCGCCTGAGCCACCACGTCCAAGCCGATCGTCGGCTCGTCGAGCAAGAGCAGCCGGGGACTGTGCAAGAGCGCGGCGATCAACTCCATCTTCATCCGCTCGCCCAGGGAAAGTTCACGCACGGCCTGGCGGGTGAGCTTGCCGACGCCCAGCAGATCGGTCAATTCGCCCAGCGTCCTGGCGAAATCGCCCGGCGGGATGGAGTAGATCTCGCGATGAAGCTGGAAGCTGTCGCCTGCGGGAAGGTCCCACCAGAGCTGGTTCTTCTGGCCCATGACCAGCGCGAACTGGCGGCGGAAAGCGTCGGCGCGCTGCCAGGGGACGAAATCGAGGACCCGAGCGTCTCCGCCGCTGGGATAGATCAGCCCGGAGAGCATCTTGAGCGTCGTGGTCTTGCCCGCGCCGTTGGGGCCCAGGAAAGCGACCATCTCACCCGGCTCGATGCGAAAGCTGATCCGGTCCACGGCGCTGACCTCGCGGTACTCACGATGAAAGAGCCCGCGAAAGCCCCCCAGCAGGCCCTCCTGCTTCTGGAAGACGCGGTACGTCTTGGTCAGCTCGGTTGCCTCGATGATCGGCATGAAGACTCATCTACTCCGGCGCGGTGGGGAAGGTCGTTCCAAGGTGAACGCTCAGATGTCGATATCCTTGGCCGTGTAGGCTTCTTCCATGATGAACTTGAAACGGGCTTCCGGTTCCTTGCCCATGAGGTCGCTGACGGTCCGATCGGTATAAGGGCGGTCGTCCTCGTTGACGACCACGCGCAAGAGCCGGCGGGTTTCGGGGTTCAAGGTCGTCTCGAAGAGCAGCTTGGCCGGCATTTCGCCCAGTCCCTTGAAACGGGTGATGTTCGGTTTGGCGTTTTTAGGCAGCTTTTCGATGATCCGGTCGCGATGGGCGTCGTCGGAGGCCCAGTAAATCTCCTTGCCCCAGCTAATCCGGAAGAGGGGCGGACAGGCCAGGTAGACACGCCCCTCGGCGAAGAGCCCGGGAACGTGCCGGTAAAAGAAGGTCAGGAGCAAGGTGGCGAT
Organism: Isosphaeraceae bacterium; assembly: GCA_049966735.1. GTDB lineage: Bacteria > Planctomycetota > Planctomycetia > Isosphaerales > Isosphaeraceae > Aquisphaera. The sequence continues at coordinate 7,324 of JBMFUH010000136.1, read as the reverse complement.
GTGATGGCCGTCGCTGTCGGCGTCGGTCAAGAGGATGACCTTGCCGTAGCGGAGGCGGCCGGGGTCGTACTGGTCGTCCATGCCGCAGCCTAGCGCGCTGACCAGATCGGTGAGCTCCTTGTTGTCCAGAACCTTGGCCTTGCCCGCCTGCTCGGCGTTCAAGACCTTGCCGCGGAGGGGAAGAATCGCCTGGATGTCGCGGTCGCGTCCTTGCTTGGCGGACCCTCCCGCGCTGTCTCCCTCAACGATGAACAGCTCGGAATACTCGGGATCGGTGCTGTCGCAATCGGCGAGCTTGCCGGGAAGGTTGAGCCGGCCGCTGATCGCCGTCTTGCGCCGGACCTGGGAGGCGGCGGCCCGGCTGGCCTCGCGGGCCCTGGCCGCCTGGATCACTCGGTTGGCGATGGCGTCGCCCACGCTCTTGTTCTTGAGCAAGAAGTTCTCCAAGGCGGGGCGGACCATCGACTCGACCTGGGCGCGGACCTCGGGATTGTTCAATCGCCCCTTGGTCTGCCCCTGAAACTGCGGCTCATGCATGCAGATGGCCAGCACGGCCGTGAGCCCCTCGCGGATGTCCTCGCGCTTGATCTCCATCCCCTTCTTGACCAGGTCGTGCGTCTCCATGAACCGCAAGACCGCCGTGCCGACGGCCGAAAGCATGCCCAGTTCGTGGGTCCCGCCGTCGCGAGTGGGAATCGTGTTGACGAACGACCGGATGTCCTCGTCGGTCGCCTCGGTCCAAGTCAGGGCAAGATGACAGCGCAGGCCGTCGTCGTCCTCTTCCCGCTCGAGCACGAAGGGGAATGCCGCCACCCTCACGTCGTTGCGCTGGGCGCTGATGGCATCAAGAAAGTCTGCCACGCCGCCGTCGTGGCGAAACTCGACGCTGGTGCTATTTCGCTTGTCGACGAACTGAATGACCAGCCCCTTGTTGAGGTAGGTCTTGACCTCGAGCCGCTCGGCGATCAGTTCGGGGTCGAAGTCGAGCGTCTGGAAGATGTCGGAGTCGGGCGTGAACGTGATAGTCGTACCGGTGCCGCGCGAGGGCTCACCTTTCTCGACCTCCGTGACCGGCTTGCCGCGGCGGTACGTCTGCGTGTAGGTGAGGCCGTCGCGCCGGACCTCGGCGATCAGGCTCTTGGAGAGAGCATTGACGACGCTGGCCCCCACGCCGTGCAGACCGCCCGCCACCTTGTAGGCGTCGTTGTCGAACTTGCCCCCGGCGTGGAGCGTGGTGAGGATCACCTCCAGCGCGCTCTTTCCCGACTTGGCATGCTTGTCGACCGGAATGCCTCGTCCGTTGTCGGCCACCTCCATCGTCTTGCCGTCGGCATGGAGCGTGACGATGATCCGGGTGGCATGCCCGTTCATGACCTCGTCGACCGCGTTGTCGACGATCTCCCAGAGCAGATGGTGCAGTCCCGCCTTGTCGACCCCGCCGATATACATGCCCGGCCGGCGGCGAACCGCCTCCAGCCCCTCGAGAACCGTGATCGACTTGGCAGTGTACGTTCCGTTGGCCATGTCCCGATGTATCCGTCGTTAGAGACCTGACAAAACCGCTGAAAGAAAGGCATCGCCTTGATGCCTTTAAGGGGCGGATGTCAAAGGCGTTTCTTCCAGCCCCTCGGAGAACGCTTGCAATGATAGAAGGCGATGACCGCGATCTGGTCCTGGTCGACCCGATAGTAGACGCCGTAAGGAAACCGTCTCACGATTGCTCGTCGGACGCCAGGAGCCACTTCCCTGCATGCCTCTGGGAGTAGTCGGACTCGGTCAAGGGCTTCCTCGACACACAACAGAAACTCTCGGCCCTGTCCCGTGTGTTGCTCGTACCACGCCCTCGCCTCGGCAAGGTCCATCTCGGCCTCGGGTCTGATGATAAGAGGAAGAGTCACGATTTCCCCTCAAGACGTGCCTTGACATCCTTCCAGCTCGATCCAGCTTTCGGGTTTTCCGCGTACGATTGCAGGCGACGTCTCAGGTCCTCTTCTTGAGCTTCCGTTAAAGGCGCTTCGTCGGCTTCGTCGGCAATGCTGTCCCAGATCTCTTCGACCAGCAGGATACGCTGAGCAACACTAAGCTGGTCGATGCCTAGCGATTTCAAGGTTTGTGACATTGATCCCTCTCCTTATCGAGAGCACGAAGAAGTTCCAACGCATCGTGGGCCATCTCGAATGCTTCTTCCAACGTCTCGGCCTGCGTGATCAGAGCCAGGTCAAGGGGCGACGTCACGTTGTAACCGCCCTCCTCCGCCGGCCAGAGGAACAACACGAGTTCGCCGTCGCTTACCGTATAATGTCTGGGCACTTGCGGGCTCCGAGAACGAGGAAAGCGGCTCATCGTCGCGGATAGATTTACTGGTGTTCGACTAATCCAACTCCCCCGCCGGACCGTTCGGCTCATCTCCCCTGGGCTTACCGTCGGAATCTCCCACCTGCTCCTGCGGCGGCACGGGTTCGGCCTCGCTAGGCAGGACGCATTCAAGCGAGCCCCGCTGGAGGATGGCGTAGCCGCGTCCGCCTCGGCCGGTGACGGGATACTTGGTGGCCCGGATGATCTGCGTGGCGCCTCGGCTGGTCCGCACCGAGAGCCCCTCGCGCTTCTTGCTGGCCAGCACGAAGCCGATCACGCGGTCCTTGGCGTCGAGCTTGATGGCCGTCACGCCGCGGGCCGCGCCGGCGACGATATTCGCCTCCGTGACCGGAAAGATGAGCACGCGTGCGGATCTCGTGGCCAGACAGACGTTTTCCGAACCATCGGTCGCCTCGACGCCGACGACGAGATCGCCCTTGAAGGTGGGATCGAGCCGGGTGACGATTCGCCCCTTGCGCGTCGATACGGCGGCCAGGGGCGCCAGCGAGAACCGGAGCACCTTGCCGCCGGCGGTCAGTGCCACGGCGTAGGGCGACGCGGGCAGCGCCGGGGCTGCCCCGTTGCCGTTTCCATTGCCGCTTTCCTGTCCCTGTTCGTTGGTCGTGGCGGAGTCTCCGTCGCCATCCAAATCGACGTCGAAGAGCCGCTGGACAAGTCGTGGAGGCGTCTGGGGATGCTTGCTCGGGTCGGGCAAACAGCGCGGGTCGTGGCAGACGACGCCGACAATGTGCTCCTGATCCTCGAACGCAAGCTGCTTCTGGATCGGCTCGCCGTGCCCGGTCGTCAACGGGAGATCGTTGACCCGCAGCGTGTAGGCGATGCCCCGATCGGTGAAGAAGGTGATGGTCTGGCGAGCCCGGGCGCGATAGATCCAGCCCACGGCGTCGTTGTCGCGGACCCGGATGCTGGCGACGTCGGTGAAGGACCGCTGCCGCTTGGTCCAGCCGTCGCGGGTGACGATGACCCAGGAGTCTTCATCGATGATGTAGTCTTCCTCGCGGAACTCAAGGGGAGACTCCTGAGCCTCGATCTTGGTCCGCCGGGGCTCGCCGAAGGTCTTCGAAATTTGCTTCAGCTCGCCCCGGATGATCTCCCAACGCGCTGCCTCGTCGGCAAGCAGTTTCCTGATCTCGGCGGCTCGCTTGCGCTTCTGCTTCAGCTCCTCAAGGATGTCGCGAATCTCGAGTTTGCCCAGGCGATAAAGCTTGGTTTCGAGCACGGCGTCGGCCTGGATCTCGGTCAGCTCGAACCGCTGCATCAGCTTGGGGGCGGCGTCGGCCTTGCCGTCGCTGTCGCGGATGATCTTGATGGCCTCGTCCAGGTTGTTGAAGACGATCGCGAACCCTTCGAGGATGTGGATTCGCTCCAGCAAGAGCTTGAGTTCGTGGCGCAATCGGCGCGTGACCACATCCATCCGGAAGTCGAGAAAGTGCTGGAGAATCGCCTTGAGATCGAGCCGGCTGGGCACGGCCACCTCGGCCCCAGCCGCCGGCAAGAGACACGTCAGGTTGACGTTGTAGTTGATTTGGAGCGGAGTGTTCTTGTAGAGGTAAGCCAGCGCCGCGTCGGGACTGGAGCCGGCACGCAGCTCCAGGACGATCCGGATGTCGTCGGTGCTCAGGTCCTTGACGTTGACCAGTTGCGGCACCAGACCCTTGCCGATCAACTCGCCGATCCGTCCCACCAGGGCATCCTTCTCGATGCCATAAGGAATAGCCGTGATGACCACGGCGTTGGCTCGATCGGGGTGGGGCTCATGCGTGCCGCGGAGCTTGATGGTTCCCTGCCCGGTGGCGTAAATCTGGCGAATTTCCTCGGCCGTGTTGAGGATGACGCCGCCCGTCGGAAAATCGGGCCCCTGAATGTGCCGGGTCAGCTTCTCCAGGGGAAGCTCGCGGTTGTCCAGGAGCGCAACCAGGGCCGCGCACACTTCCTTGAGGTTGTGCGGCGGGATGTTCGTCGCCATGCCGACGGCAATGCCCGACGCGCCGTTGACCAGCAGGTTGGGGAACTGGGCGGGCAGGACTTCGGGCTCTTCCTCGGTCGCGGCATAGTTAGGCCGGAAGTCGACCGTCTGGTCCCGCAGCTCGGAGAGCAGCGCGATGGCAATGGGGGTCAGCCGGCATTCCGTGTAGCGGAAGGCCGCGGGCGGATCGCCATCGATCGACCCGAAGTTGCCGTAGCCGTCGATCAAGGGGTGCCGCAAGGAAAAGTCCTGGGCCATCCGCACCAGGGCGTCATAAATCGACTGGTCGCCGTGGGGGTGATAGGTTTTCATCACCTCGCCGACCACCGCCGCGCACTTGACGTAGCGGCTGTCGGCCGTCACGTGCAGGTCGGCGTACATCGCGTAGAGGATGCGCCGCTGCACGGGTTTGAGGCCGTCGCGCACGTCGGGCAGCGCTCGTGAGGTGATGACCGACAGCGCGTAATTCAGATAGCGCGTTCGCGCCGCTTCCGCCAGGGCGACGTCCTCGACGAACGAGTCGCGCCGCGACTTGCCGTCCTGGCCTCGGTTCGACCGAGGATTCCGTTTCGCCATCGCTCGATTCTCGACCTCGACCCTAAATTCCTCAAAGCCGTGACGATCCGACAAATCAAACCAAGTCTGGGAACCACTACAATACCAGTTTTCCGGCACGACTGCCAATGAATTCTGTACGCATTATCAGCAGTATCAGCAGATCAGCAGTCGACTTTGTGGATTGGGCAGGGCGAACGCTCCCGAGAGTTCCTCCAGGATCGCAGGAGGTCCAGGAGAAATGCACAAGAAGTGAGCGGCCGGAGGAAAGGGTCATCTGCGCAAAGGGAACAGAATGGCCCGGCCTATCGTGCAGCCGCGAGCGCTCGCGTCAGGCAGGCGATGCTCTGCCGTGCGGTTTCTTCCGCTCCGGGAGCGAAATCGAAGACTTCCACCGAGACCCAGCGGTCGTAGCCCGACTCGACCAGGGCCTGCATGATCGGCACGTAATCGACGTCGCCCATGCCGGGACCGCGGAGGTTGACGTCCTGAGCATGGAAATGCCCTGCGCCTCGAGCGTACTGACGTATCAAGGCGGGCACGGTGGTCCCTGTCTCGCTGCTCTGGGCTTTCACGTCCATGTGCAGCTTGAACCGGAGGTGATTGACCTGCTCGATCAACGCGGTTGCCTCGGCGCACGTATTGAGGAAATTGGTCTCGCTGGGGGCGAGCGGCTCCAGGCAGAGGTCGATGCCGATCGCCTCCAGGGTCGGCATGATGCCGGCGAAAACGTCGAGGGCATAGCCCGCTGCCTGATCGACGCTGACCCCGGGCAGAAGATCGCGCTGCTTGGGCGAGCCGAAAACCATGAGCGAGCCGCCCAGGTCGCGCGTCGCCTCGGCCAGGGTAATGAGATAGTCGCTGGTCCGCCGACGGGTCTGGGCATCAGGAGAGGTGAGATAAAACCCCTCCGTCTTGGCCAACAGCCAGTGCAGGCCGATGGTCTGTAGCCCGGCATCCTCGACCATGCCGCGGAGTTCGCGGCGGCGCTCGGCCGAGACGTCCGTGATCCGCGGCGCCAGGGTAAACGGAGCGATCTCCAGCCCCTGATAACCCAGCGACTTCACGGTGGCACAAACGCGGGCGAAATCCCAGCCCTCGAACAGCTCGTTGCAGATGCCCAGGCGAATCATGTGGTCTTACTGGGGTTTGAGATGGTTCAAGCCGGAAGTCCCGCGGCCAGCCGGGCCGCGTGCAACGTGTTTCGCAGGAGCATGGCCACGGTCATGGGACCGACGCCGCCGGGAACGGGGGTGATCCGTCCGGCAACCTGGCTGACGCCAGCGTCATCCACATCGCCGCAAAGCTTGCCGTCCTCATCCTTGTGAATCCCCACGTCGATCACGACCGCGCCGGGCTTGACCCAGTCGGCCGTGACCGATCTCGGCCGGCCCATCGCCACGATCAGGATATCGGCTTGCCGCGCGATCGAGGCCGGATCACGCGTTCCGGTATGACAGACGGTCACCGTGGCGTCTCCCCCCCGGCCTTTCTGGAGCAAGAGGAGAGCGATGGGCTTGCCGACAAGCTGCGAACGACCCAAAACTACCGCGTGAGCCCCTCGGGTCTCGACTCCGGCGTCGATCAGCAGCTCAACAATACCCAACGGTGTGCAAGGAACAAGCCCGGGCCTCCCCTGGGCCAGCAGGCCGGTGTTGACCGGATGGAGCCCGTCGACGTCCTTGAGCGGATCGATTCGCTCGATCACCGCGCGGTCATCCAGACCCCGGGGCAAGGGAAGCTGGACCAGGATGCCGTGAACCGAGGCGTCGGCATTGAGTCGATCGATCTTCTCCAGCAGCTCGCTCTGGCTCGTCTGCGCCGGTATCCTCAGCACGTTGCCATTCATGCCGGCGGTCTGGCAGGCCTTTTGTTTGTTGCGGACGTAGACCTGGCTGGCAGGGTCGTCACCGACGAGCACGACGGTGAGGCCGGGGACGATGCCCGCCTGATCGCGCAGTCGAGCCACATCAACAGCCACCTTTTCGCGGATTTTCCGAGCGAGAGCTTTTCCATCGATCAGCAATGCGGGCACCTGGACTGTTCCTGGAAGTGAGTGGCTCGTGGTTAGTTGCTAGAGCGGTTTGCAGTCGGCTTGCGCACTCATTGAATATCGTAGGGTCCGCTGTGCGGACCAATTGCTCTGGCCGTCGGTCCGCACAGCGGACCCTACGGTGAGCGATCGACCCGAAAACCGCTCTAGTGGCTAGGATAACATATCACTAACCACTAACCACTCGCAACCCTGGTATGATCGGGACGATAATGGCGGGACGATGAACGCTCGGAAGGAGAGTACCCATGCCTATCCACGACTGGACGCGAGTGGACGCGGGAATCCTTCATCATTTCCACCACTCCTGGATCGATGAGATCGCACGCGAATTGAAGCGGGGACTGCTCCCTTCGGGTTATTACGCTCTGGCG
>JBMFUH010000135.1:0-10589 GCA_049966735.1 Isosphaeraceae bacterium | reverse complement strand
GGGCGGACCACGTCCAAGCCAGCCAGGGCCAGGCCCGCTCCGCCAGATCCGGGGCGAGCAACGCGCGCACCAGGGCCTGCCAGGCTCTCGGCCCTCGGGAACCGAAGAGGCCGAGCAGTCCGAGCGCCGAGAGAGTAGGGGGGATGACAGCCGTCAGCGTCAGCAAGACGACGAAGACCGGGCGCCCCCAGAACCGCCAGCGAGCGAGGAGCCGTCCCAGCGTCACGCCCCCGACCAGCGCTCCGCAGGCAACGATCGCCGACACAGCCAGGCTGTTCCCGACACTCGTCCAGGTGAGCGTATCGTATGCCGTGAGCACGAGCGGGAAGGGGGACACGCGGACAGCGGAGCCTGGTCCCGGGCCGCTGTCGAGGACAGCGGTCGCGAAGAGAGCCAGCAGCGGCGTCAGCAGGACCAGTGCCAGCATCGAGGTCGCCGCCCTGGCCATCGCTCGTCTCAGCATCCTTCAACCCGTAAAAAGCACTCGCGAATCGCGCCCTACCGTGTCATCCTATCAGGATCGCCGCGATCCTGGCCAGTTGGCGGGTGAGGGGCGTCAAGAGCAAGGGAGACGACCGCCATGAAAGCCTACCGCCTGCACGCGTGGAACGGTCCCGACGGCCTGCAATGCGAGGAGCTTCCCTCGCCGACCCCAGGACCCGGCGAAGTGCTCATTCGCATCCGCGCAGCCTCGGTCAACTACCGCGACCTGCTGATCTCCAAGGGGCTGTACAACCCCCGTCTGCGCCTCCCTGTGATTCCCTTTTCCGACGGGGCCGGCGAGGTGGCCGCGACCGGCGCCGGCGTCACCCGGTTCAAGCCCGGAGACCGCGTCGCGGCCAACTTCATGACCGCCTGGGTGAGCGGACAGATCGACGAGGCCTGCGCCCACTCGGCCCTGGGCGGCGAGTTGGGCGGCATGCTCGCCGAGGAAGTTGTGCTTCCCGAGCACAGCCTGGTCCACGTCCCCGAACACCTCAGCTTCGAGGAAGCCGCCACGCTCCCCTGCGCGGCGCTCACGGCCTGGCATGCGCTCGTGGAGAGCGGAGGGGTGAAGCCCGGCGAAACCGTGTTGACGCAGGGAACCGGCGGCGTCTCGATCTTCGCGGTCCAGTTCGCCAGGCTGGCGGGGGCTCGCGTCATCTCCACGTCGAGCCACGACGAGAAACTCGCCCGCCTGAAGGAACTGGGAGCGTCGGAACTCATCAACTACAAAACCACCCCCGACTGGGACGGTGCGGTGCGGGCGCTGACCGGCGGCGTCGGGGTCGACCATGTCGTCGAGGTCGGCGGCGCGGGCACGCTGGCCAGATCGATCAAATCAGTGCGCCTGGGCGGCCACGTCGCGCTCATCGGCGTGCTTTCCGGCCTGGGCGAGGTCAACCCGATGCCGATCCTCATGAAGAGCGTGCGCGTTCAAGGCATCTTTGTCGGCTCGCGCTCCATGTTCGAGGCGATGAACCGGGCGATCAGCGCAAACAAGCTGCGTCCCGTCATCGACCGCGTTTTCGGATTCGATGAAGCCATCGCGGCGCTCAAGCACCAGGAGAGCGGCGCGCACTTTGGCAAGGTGGTGATCAGGGTGTGAGCCTCCCTCGTGCACGTCGTTGTCGTCGAAAGCCGTTTCGGCTGCGCTGGTTTACAACAGACCTGGCTGGCCTTGAGAGGCGAGAAATGAGCCAATCGTTCGACGAACACACGCCTGAGACGCGGTCGGTCGCCTCACGTGACGATCTGCCCCCCGCGGACGAATACGATCCGGTCATCGAAGCCTACAAGAAAGATGTGGACCGCACGCTCTTGCGAGAGAACCTGAAACTGACGGTCGAGGAGCGGTTCGTCAAGTTCGAGCGAGTCTGGGAATACGCCCAAGGATTGCGCGAAGCCGGATGGAAACACCGCCAAACGGGGTCAGGACATGGGGCCGAACTTCCGCGAGATCCTGCCAATACTGGTTCAGAATGATGTTCGCTTCATCCTAATCCAGCTCAAGCGTGCTGCCGGTCGTCCCAAAGACCTGGAGGCAATCGGCGAACTTCAGGCGATTCTCGAAGAACGGCAACGAGCGACTGGCGGCGGACTGTGACCCGTTCAGTCTGGCCCCAAGTGTCCGCATGAATCAACGAACTCTTCAAAGGCTTTCTCGTGCGAGGCCATCCGGCCCGCATCGGTTCACAGATCCCTCCCCCTGGAATCGCAATCCGCGGATCTCTCTGGATGAGGGTGTCACTAGCGCCGGTGGCGAAGGATTCCGATCACTGTCCCGACGATTGCACCTAATCCTGTAGAGGAGATCAACCGGATGATTAAATCCTCTTCCGTCATCCCCGCATGTGGAAGGAGCAGGACCGCGAGCAACAAGCCTATCATCGCCCCGATGAAGTCGTCGCTCAGTCGTCTTATCCAAATCGCCCCCGCGTGGGGCCAAATCGTCCACAATGTCACGATATTGTGTCACCCTGAGTCAACGCTGGCAATCGAAGACCTATCAAACACTTGCAATCACAGATCCGCGACACCAAATCCCCCCCACGCTCAGCCGGCACTGGCCACCGCGAACTTGCCTGGCAGGAGGGTGACGAATTCGGGAGCCACCGAGAGGGTCAGGCTCTGGCCCTCGCGCAGGCCTGAAGATTGGCTCTGGAGCAGGCGCGCGGTGACCGGCCAGTCGCCCGGTCCGCGGAGCTCGAGCTGGCGGATTTCGCCGCGGAAAATGAGCCGCTCGATCGTCGCCGGGAATCGGTTCCAGTCGGGCGGAACGGTCGGGCCCAGCGACAGCGTTTCGGGACGGATCGAGATGGTCACGGGTGTTCCCGACGTCAACGCGGGAAGCATCCCGGTCGCCTTGGCGATCAGCCGGCCCAGCGGCGTCCGCACGACCACCTCCCGGCGGGACTCGCTCCCCGCGGCGTCGATCTGGCCTTGCAGCAGGTTGGTCGGACCCAGGAAGCGTGCAACGAAGACGTCGACCGGCTGATTGTACACCTCCTGAGGAACGCCGACCTGAAGGATTCGGCCCAGGTCCATCACGGCCAGGCGATCGGCATGCGCGAGCGCCTCCGAGACCACCCGGGTAAGCAGCAGCGTGGTGATGCCCAGGTCGCCGCGCAGGCGGTGGATCTCGTCCCAGACCTCCTCACGGCCGCGGGCGTCGAACGCCTCCAGCGGCTCGTCGAGGATCAAGAGCTCCGGCTCGGCCACGATCGCCCGCGCCAGGGCCACGCGCAGCGTCTGAGCGCGCGAGAGCTGCTCGGGCCGCTTGCCGGCGAGGCTGTCGATCCGCAGCCTGGAGAGAACCTCGCCGCTTTTCCGCCGCCGCTCCGCCTTGTTCTCACCCTGAACCTTCAGCGGATACGAGACGTTCTCCACAACGGACAGCCCCGGCCAGAGGGCGAAATCGGCAAAGACCATGCCCACCCGCCGCTCGTGAGGCGACAACGATTGAACAAGTCTTTCATTGAAATAGATTTCACCAACATCGGCAGTATCGAGCCCGGCGACGAGCCGGCCCAGCGTGGTCTTCCCCGCCCCCGGCGGGCCCAGCAGGCAGGTCAGCTCGCCCGGGCGGACGTCGAGCGTGGCGCCGTCGACCGCCGCAACCTGGCGATACCGCTTGACCAGACCATCAATGAGGACGCGAAGCATGAGAAAACCGACTCCGCGGCCGCGTGCGCCATGCGGACGGGGCCGTAACGCGGATTAGCGCGATGGAGATCGCGGCGGCCCGCCGGCCGCCCGCGCGACCCCGGACACGAGGAGGCGGGCGACTCGACGATACCGTTGCCTGGCCCACGCTGTCCACTCCCCGCGCAGCCAGGCGCGAAACCTCGGTTCGCGGACGAGCCGGCCGTCCTCGGCCCTCGACAGTTCGGAAAAGAGCGCCCGGTCGAGGAGCCGCCGCGGCTTGAGCCAGTTCTGGATCAGCCAGAACCGCAACGCGGGATCGGGCGCGACCTGGCCGGCCAGCTCGTGGACCAGGGCAATCGCCCGGTCTCCGCCCTGGTTCTGCAACTTCTCGACCGATGCCGGCGGCCAGGGAGGCGGCTCGTTCAACCATAAGAGCGCCTGGGCCTTTACGCTCGAGTCGCTCCGGTCCAGAATCTTCCACGTGGCGCGAAGCTCGTCCTGAGCGTCGACCAGCGTCGCGCCCAGCAGATCGGCAAGCAGGTCAGTCGCGTCGGGATCGATCGAGCGCCCGGACGAGCGCCCCCCGATCCGCGAACGCGACGCCAGATACTGGAGGAATCTGCGGGCGGCCGCCTCGTGCCTCGCGCCCCGGACGATCGCCGCGCCTTCCTCGTAAACGATGCTCCGCGAATCAGGCGGCACGTCTCTTGGTGTGCCGGGCGCCCGGCTCGCCACAAGGCTCCAGCCCGGCTCGCGCAACCTCGACGCCAGCGCGCCGCCGGCCAGCCATCCGGGCCGATGCAAAGAATGCCCGAAGTCCCGCACCAGCGCGGCATAGCCATCTTGCCAGGCGCCGCTCTCCAGCACGCCCGCCGCCCAGGCCAGCGTGAGGGGACTGACGCGCGGATCGTCGAGTGCGGGACGCTCGTCTCCTTGCCCGAGCGGAGACGCCCGATCGATCAACGACCGCCGCGCCACCTGCCAGTACGCTTGGGCGTCATCCTCCAGCGGTTGTAGTCTGCCCGCGCGCGCCAGACGCTCGTAGTCGGCAAGCGGACCGCCGAGGAAGACGTCAAAGGGCGGCAGGTGAGCGCCCAGCCGCGAAAGCGGCGTTCCCTCGGGCAGTTCGATCCAGATCAGCCGGAACGACCTCGTCCCCTCCGCCCGATCATCCAGCTCGCGCTCGATCTCCTGGCGATCGGACCTGCCCCAGCAGGTGGCAATGCGCAAGCTGGGGCGGCCGATCTCGGTCCCCGTGATCGGCTCGAGCACGCGCGAGGCAAGGTCTTCCAGGTCCGCGCCACAACCGGCAAGCGCCACGAGCACAAGCGCGGGCATCACCAGTGCGGTGCGCGGCCACGGTACGCGGCGCCCAGCCAAGAGAACGCGGTGGATCATGGCGGAATCATCTCTTGATTGTTTGGCGCCGCCTCAGTTTCGCGGGCGAGGGCTGGAACCGGAGAGGTCAACCTGGAGCTTGATTTCCTTGCCGTCGCGCCGGACCACCACGTCCAGCTTGTCGCCGGGCTTGTAGCCTCTCAGACTTTCCATGTAATCGTAGATCGTGGCGACCGGTTTGCCGCCGATCCGGATGATCGAATCCCCTCCCTTGATTCCCGCCTTGGCGGCCGGGCCGCCCGGGCGGACGTCGGAGAGCTTCATGCCGTTCTTCGCTTCATCGCCGTAGTCGGGCATCACGCCCAGCGTCACGCTCATTCCCGCCGAGGCCGACCGGCCCCCGCGGCTGGGAGAGATCAGCTTGGTGAACGCGGGACGCTCCGGGCGGCGGACCAGGTCGAGCACGATCAGCTCCAGGTAATCGGCAATCCGCGACATCCCTGTGTAGTTGATCCGGTCCGAGTCGTCGCTGGGGCGGTGATAATCGGAATGAAGGCCGGTGAAGGCGAAGAGCACGGGGATGTCCTTGCCGTAGAACGACTGATGGTCGCTGCCGCCGAAGCCGTCGGTCATCCCCTTGACCTGCTTGATTGTTAGCCCCTCGGTCTTGCCCAGGGCCTCCACGAGCGCATCGACGCCGGGCGTGGTCCCCGTGCCGATCATCGTCAGCTCGTTCTTGCCGTTGAGCCGGCCGACCATGTCGAAATTGACCATCATCACGGTCGACGATAGCGGATAGAGCGGGTGATTCACATAGTATTGCGAACCCAAAAGCCCCCGCTCCTCGCCCGAGAAGGCCATGAAGACGACCCGCCTGGGCAACGGATCGCGGCGCGAGGCCAGCCGCCGGGCCATCTCCATCATCATCGCGGTCCCCGACGCATTGTCATCCGCGCCGTTGTGGATGTCGTTGGAAAGAAAGGCGAGCGAGCCGGAAAAGAGCCCGCCGCGCCCCAGGTGATCGTAGTGGCCGCCGACGATCACGGTCTCGTCGGCATGCGGTCCGCTGCCTTCGAGCACGCCGATCACGTTCTTCGTCTCGATTCCCGGGCGGTCGATGGTGATCTTGGCCGATAGCTCCACGCCCTTGAGCACGCGCGACCGCGGCTTGAGGTCCGAGTCGATCTGCTTCTCCAGTTCGGCCAGCTTCGGAGCATTGGCGGCCTGGAGCACCCGGTCGGCGTACGCGCGGGTGAGCATGACCACGGGCAGCTTCGTCATCGCCTCCTGGCCAGCCTGAATCAAGCTGAGCAACTTGTCCCCATCCGAGCCAATACCTGCCAGATCGTTCACCAGAAGCACGATCGCCGCGCCATGCTGGAAGGCATTGGTCGCCTTGTGGCGGAAGGTGGCGTAGTCGCTGGTCCGCTTGCCGTCAAACGGACTATCGTCCCGGTCCTGCCGCGGCTCGCGGCGAATGATCAAAACCGCCTTGCCCTCCACGTCGACGCCCGCGTAATCGTCGTAGTCGAGCTCGGTGGCGGGATTCTTGGCGGTGATCCCGTAGCCGGCGAAGACGATGGGGATCTTCGCCACCTTGCCGCTTGAGCCCATGGCCAGCGGGCTGAACTCGGTCTTGGGCTCGGCCTGGAGCGTCTTGGCTCCCGGCCCGGCGACAGCCAGCTCCAGCGGCTTACCGAGCTGGGACCGGCCGCTGATCTTGAACTTCTGGAAGTAGCCGTCAGCCCCCGGGGCCGTCTTCAAGCCGAGCCGGCTGAACGTGGAGGCGATGTAATCCGCCGAGGCCTCGATCCCCTTCGTGCCCGGCGCGCGGCCCTCGCGCGCGTCGGCCGCGAGATAGGTCACATCGGCCTTGAGCCGCAGCTCGGCCGCACTGGGAGCCGGCGCGGCAGGCGTGTCCGCGGCGCGATCGTCGGCCGCGGCAGCGAGGCCGATCGGAGCAGCCACGAAAAGAAGCGCCGCCAGGAGCGCGCCGTTCAACGTGCGCCAAGCAGCGCCTCGCGCCTTGCTCAAGCTGAAGCGGAAACAGAAACGCATGCCCACCTGTCCTTTCTCAACAGATCGCCATCGCAAACATATCGCCTCGCCAAGACGAGGCAGCCTCAACGATCCTCCACTCAAAACCCGCAAAATGCCATAGCAGATGGCAGATTCAAGATCCCAGATTCCAGAGGACGGATGGCAAATGCAAAATAGCAAATGCCTGAGATCAAGTGATGCCAGGCATCCGTCATCCGCCATTTGCCATCCGTCATCCGCCATCTGCCATTTGGAGACTCCTCGCTGAACACCACCGTATTTCTCCCGTACGAATGTGGCCAAAGACTTGCGGGGACGATTCGCGACGTAGGTCGGACATTCCTGTCCGACCATCGCGCACCGGAACCCGAGCGCGCCGGATAAGAATGTCCGGGATCCATGGAATGCGCCATACAGACACACATGGAAATATGCTCGCAGGCGGTGGCGTTTGGCGAGAAGTGTCCATCCCTGTCCGATCGGGACGGACGAGAATGTCGGTCCTACGGCGGATCTGACTCAGGTCGCGGTCCCGAAATCCACCGCATAACGGCTGTGACGAGAACCACGGCAGCGCAGACGAGGAGCATGAGTGTCAGTCCGATGTTCAGCCAGCCCTGCGCCACCTCGCCTGCCTTGATCATGTTCGAGAACTTGCCGGTGATCTCGTAGTAGCCCGTGGTCGTGGTCGTCGTCGCCACGAAGAGCAAGGGCAAGAGCGTCACGGCCGCGTAGCGGCCGCGCCCGGCGTTGACCAGCCCGGTCGTGACCACGGCCAGGGCAATCACCGCCAGGAGTTGATTGGCCATGCCAAACATCGGCCAGATGGTCTCGACCGAGCCGGTATAGATGAAATAGCCCCAGCCAAAGACGACGAGTCCCGTCGATAGCAGCGCGGCCGGCAGCCAGTCCAGGTTGCCCAGCGGTTTCCAGATCCGCCCCAGGAACTCCTGGACCAGGAAGCGGGCGATCCGCGTGCCCGCGTCGATCGTCGTCAGCACGAACAGGGCCTCGAACATGATCGCGAAGTGATACCAGAAGGCATTGAACCAGCGCACGCCTGGCACGACGCTGCTGAAGATTCGGGCCATGCCCACGGCCAGGGTGACCGGGCCTCCCGTGCGCCCGTGCAGCGACTCGCCGACGTCCTTTTCCATCGCCACCAGCTCGCTGCTTGCAGGGGCATTTCCTGGCGCCGCGGCCCCATCTGCCCCGTTGCCCATGGGCGGGTCAACTTCCGCGGCCTTGAGAAACCGGGCGAAGTCGGGGTTCCGCGCCATGAAGGTTGGTCGCTTGCCCAGGTCAATGTTGATATCATAATACATGGCGTTGGGCAAGGCGGCTGCGGTAACAAGCGCGACCACGCCCACCAGGCCCTCCATCAGCATCGCCCCATAACCGATCATCCGGATGTCGCTTTGCCGATTGATCATCTTGGGCGTCGTGCCCGAGGAGACCAGGGCATGAAATCCAGAAATCGCTCCGCACATGATGCAAATGAACACGTACGGGAAGATCGGACCGTCGAAATACGGTCCTCCGCCGGCGGCGAAGTGCGGGCTGATCGCCGGCGCCTGGAGTTTCGGGTTGGCGACGATCACCCCCACGACCAGAAGCGCGATCGTGCCGATCTTGAGGAAGCTGGAGAGATAATCGCGAGGGCAGAGCAGCAGCCAGACCGGCAGCACGGCCGCGACGAAGCCATAGCCCGCCAGGGCGAAGACGGCGTCCCTGCGCGACAGCGAGAAGAACGGTTCGAGAACGGAGCCGGGGATGAGCGCTCCCAGAACGGTCACGCCCAGCACGGCCAGGCCGCCGAGGATCGAGGCCTCGACGACTTTCCCCTTACGCAAGCGGTACATGTACCAGCCGACGAAGAGGGCGATGGGGATCGTGCAGGCGATCGTGAACGTGCCCCACGACGACCCTGGCACGACCCGCCGCGCCTGCTCGGGAATCACCCAGCCGGGCCCTTTCCTGTTCGGTTCGAGCCGTGTTTCCCCAGGAACCGCCACGTCGAACGATTCGTGGAAGACCATGGATTGCTCGGCGGTCTCGCCGAACTGATACCTCGTCCGTGGAGGGATCTGGTAGACTCTCGGGCCGTTGGAGTGGAGCGTGTACCGGATGTCCGCTCCCTCGGGGTAGACCAGCACGGTTCCCGCCTTGAGCGAGATCTCCTCGCCGCCGAGCGCCTTGACGACCACGATTCCCAGCCCGGCGAGGGCGATGACGATGATGTAGAGGATAGCAATCGTCGCCGCGATGCCGGCAGGCCGGCCGATCTCGCGGCGGGCCAGTCCGGCCAGGCTCAAACCATCGCGCTGGGTCGACAGGGCCAGCACGGCCATGTCCTGCACCGCGCCGGCGAGGCAGACGCCCACCACCAGCCAGATCAAGCCCGGCAAGTAGCCGAACTGGATGGCCAGCACCGGCCCGATGACGGGCCCGGCACCGGAAATCGCCGCGAAATGATGGCCGAAGAGGACCCATTTGTTGGTGGGATCGAAATTGTGGCCGTCGCGAAACCGGTACGCCGGGGTCTGGACCGAGTCGTCGAGCGCGGCCACCCGCGCCGCGAGGAAGGCGCTGTAGTAGCGATAGGCGATCGCCAGGATCGCCAGCACCCCGAGCATGACCGGCATCGCATGCATCGACATCGTGAAAAGTCTCCCCTTGGAAACTAGCCGAGAACGCCGTTTCGGCGTTCCGAATGCCTGGAAAAACAAGGAGTTACGACCGTTCTCGGATAGTTTCTTAGTGCTCTGTCATAGCCGCGAATTCGGTTTTGTCGCCCCTGGCGACCCCACAGATGATGCGGGTGACAGGGACGTCCCCCAGGACCAAGATGTCGATCGTTCGGTTAACAGATCAAGGACGGGCCGGATTCTTCGTTGCCTTCGTTCTCTTCTGTTCAAGGCTTGCCGGCGATGGACAGCCCGTCAACCTCCGCGAATAGGAGTGCATATGAGCTCCTCATCCTGGAACAGAAGAAAACGAAGGCAACGAAGAAGAGCCCATCCCCTTCTCCTCCGTCGTGGGCCGGTCCCTCGCTGTCACTTCAGCTCTCGAGCGCGACACTCGCTGCCAAATCCGCTCCAATCTACCCGAGATTCAAGCTGGGGCAGAGACCCAGAGCGGTTCTCGGGTCGATGGCTCACCGTAGTCAAGGCGCGCCGGGAGACGACCGGGGCACTTCGTCCGCACAGCGGGCCCTACGATACTTCAGTCTACCCAAGATTTGAGCTGTGGCGGAGAACTATCCTTACGCCAGGGACCAAATGAGACGTTCTCACCAGCCGCGGTGGAACGGGTTGGCTACGTGGGTTTCCGGAGTGCGTTTCTTGTCTCGGCGGAAACCACGTGCCAAGCGCAACAGGACGGCTTTGCGGGGTCGGGCCTCGTTTTCGGTTTTCGGTGATTGCCGGGATCATTATGGCTGCCAGGAAGGCGCCGACCACTTTCCCCCGCGCCGTTCCATGATCACCTCGGCCATGCCGAAAGACGCCGGGCTCTCCTGGCGAGCTTCGCGCCTTGGCGAGAGGCCCACATCCGCCGACCGCGTGGCGTGACGTCGGGGCGAG
>JBMFUH010000134.1:0-10677 GCA_049966735.1 Isosphaeraceae bacterium | reverse complement strand
GCCAGCCCCAACCCGCATAATTGTGGCCGTTCCAGTAGCCGTGCATCCAGCCGGAATGGTAGGCCCCGTAGGGATTGAATCCATTGGGCCGCAGATTGGTTGCGCCCCAGGAACGATTGGCCGTAACCGCGGTTCCTCGCGGTCCCGAGATAGCGCCGATGTTCGATCGGCCGCCGATCGCGGTGCCGCCCGGCCCCACGACTCCCCCCGCGCGACCGACGTCGGCGAAGCTGCGTCCGCCGGCCGTGGTTCCCGAAACGCCGTAGGCTCCGCGTCCGGCCGCTCCTCCCGCGGGTCCTCGACCGCCAACGCCCGCCGCGCCGTGGTTGATGGTCCCGCCTCGAGGCGCGGTGTAACCACCGGAGCGCGCGCCGTAATTGAGCTGGCCTCCGCGCATCCCTTCATAGGCTCCTCGGCTGCCATAGCTCATTCCCGCTCCGTAGCCCATGGGCTGCTGGAAGGTCCGGGGGGCACTGAATGAGGGAGTGCGGCCGAACGATCCCATCCCGCCGTAATGCATTCCCCCGTACCCGCCGCGGAAGCCACCGCCGCTGAAACCGCCGCCGCGGAAGCCGCCACCGCCGCCGCGGAAGCCACCGCCGCCACCATGGAAACCTCCGCCGCCAAAGCCGTGATAGGCCAGGGCCTCTCCCCCGGCGAAGACCACGGTCGCGACCGCGACGACAGCAACGAGTGAAAGTTTGCGAATCATTGTGGGCTCCTCGTCTTTTTTGAAGTCGCGGGGGAAGCAGCCGGTTGACCGGGCGCCGTCGCGGAAGTCTGAGGCGCCGGGGGCACGCGGACCATAGTTGATTCCTCATCCCCTGGTGCTCTTTCGTCGCCGACGATCCGGTCGGTGGAAACCCAGCGCACCAGGTCGGGACGTTCGCGCGCCACCAGGTGCGTCGCTGAGGCGGTGATTCCCTCGGGCCGGACGCCGGTGTGCTTGATCACCCAGGCGTCGCCGTCGCGGCTCCATCTCCCCTCGCCGTAACCCCCTTCGGAATCGAACTCCCACGACCGGAACTGCTTGGCCAGCGGGTCCCAGCCGACCCGCTGATGAACTGCGAGCGTGGGCTTTCCTTGCACATGAACCAGGAACGTGCGCAGCAGGAAGTTGCCGTCTGCCGACCAGCGGCACGAGACCTTGATGTGGGAATCCGGCCCGTCGTCAACCCAATCACCGACCATCCATGCCAGCTCCTTGAGCCGCTCGTGCGGCGGGAGCAGCGGGTCGAGCTCCTCGCGGACGCTCGAGATCAGCCACTTCCCTTCGCGCTTCACCAGAAGCGCGGTGTGCCGCCGCGCTTCGACAGCGGCTCCGGCCGGCTTGACCACCGTCCGGCCCTCCTCCTTGGCCACGTCGGGACTGAGAAACACGATCGAATCGGCCATGATCTCGAGCTTGATGCCCGGACTGGCCGCGAAGGTCTGGGCCAACCGCTCCTCGATCAAGGCCCGGCCCCGGTAGCGCATGCCGTCCGCCTCGATCACCTCGGCGTCCTCGGTGAACCGGGCGGCCAGGGCCTTGGCGTCCCCTTTGTTGTACTCCTCAACAAAGGCGCCATCGGCCTCGCGAATCGCGTGCTCCTCCGGTGACGCCTTCACCTCCGTCGCCACCCGCGCTGGAGACGATGTCTTGCTGTCCTGAGCGAGCGCCGGCCCAATACTCCCCAGCATGAGCACAACCTCGAGAACTTGTACTCTCATAATCATGCACCTGTAAGCGGAAAGAGATCCAGTTTCATGGATGATAGCACGACGTGGGCGTTGCGAAAAGACACTGGCGACTGACTTGGTTTGTCTCCTCGGTGTTAGGATGACGTGCTGCCTTCATGACGCACAATCTTGAAGTTGCAGACATGCAAAGGGCATGCCCACATCGCCAGCAGGCCGCCGCCGAAGGAGGCTATGGCGCAGACCCTGGCATGGCGCTGGCCGAGCTGGGCGCGGGGGAAAAAATGAGCTCCAGCAGGGCTTGCGAGATTACCTCGACGGCAAGGACACCGGCCCCATTGTCTTTCGCCTCAAGCGTACCAAGAAGGCCAGCCACCTGTATCCGCTCAAGCTCACCCAGCTCCAGCGGGACACATTGCTCCGGTGCACCTCGTTGAACCGGTCACTGGAGAAAAAGATCAAGCAAGCCGGGGAGGGGACGCAGATCGTTGGCGTCACGTGGAACGAATTACATACGCTCAACGATCAAACCGGCGAAGCGGCCGTGTACGCGCCCAGCGCTGAGATGAGACGCCTGATGGCGGTGCAGGCACGAGTGATCAAGTTCTTCGAGGAGGAACATGCGGAGGTCTTTGACACGATGCAGCGGAAGACCCCCAAACGGCGCCTCAAGAAATCCAAGTTTCTGTACCAGTTCAGGATCACGCTGCTCGACATAAAACCAGCAATCTGGCGGCGCATTCAGGTCCGCGATTGCACGCTGCCCGCGTTTCATGAAACGATTCAGGCTGCATTCGGCTGGCTCGATTACCACCTGCATCAATTTGAGATCGATGGCGTGCAATATAGCCAGCCGGCCCCCGACGGCGACGATTTCGGCCTGGAGTTCGAGGATGAGACTCGGGTTCTCCTGAGTCACATGCTGCCGCAGTCGGCCAAACGAACCCACTGGATCTATGAGTACGACTTCGGCGACGGCTGGCGACACGACGTTCTCTTCGAGGGGTGCCCGCCACTTGACCCCAGCGCGGAATATCCCGTCTGCCTGGAAGGCGAACGGGCCTGCCCTCCGGAAGATTGCGGCGGCACATCGGGCTACGCCGACTTTCTGGCCGCCATCACTAACCCGCACCATGAGCAGCACGAGGAAATGCTCGCATGGGGAGGAGCCTTCGATCCCGAAGCCTTTGATGCCGAGGAAGCAACGAGCGAGATGAGGAAGCTCAGACGGTGACCGCCCAGCCCGCCGAGATTACGACGAGACAACTCGAGATTCCCAATTGCCTCGAGACTCCGATCAGCCCCGCGGCACCAGGCTCGTCTCGATCGGGCTGATGACGTCCAGATTAGCCTGCGCCGGCCAGCGCAAGGGCGTGGGCGACCAGGTCGGCAGGTCGCAGAGCCCCCCGCCCAGGTAGATGTGATGCCAGAGCTGGGTGGCGATGACGCAGGTCAGGCTCAGGTCCATGATGATGCGTTTGGGCGTGATCCGAGGATAGCGCGTCTGGCGGGCGCGCTCGCGAAGGACTCCATCAACATCGAAGTAGGCCGTGGCCTCTAGCGACGGCCGGGAAAGAAGCTGGTCGACCCAACCGGGCCGGCTCCTGTCCAGAAATGCCTCGGAACGGCTGGCCCGGAACATCGTCTTGGGCCGGTTGGCGATTCGCGGCGGGAGCGTGCGGGCCGCCACCTGACGGAGCAGCCACTTGTCGATCCGCCCGTGCAGCTTGTACTCCGGCGCGATCGTCGAGCAGAAGGTGATCACGTCGTCGTCGAGCAGCGGATAGCGCGTTTCGACCGACGAGTTCATCGCCACGCGGTCCCCCTTGCCGTTGAGCAAGAGGCCGGCCAGCATCACCTTGTAGCCGACATAGAGCGACTGGTTGAGCGGAGCCCAATTGCGAAACCGGTCGTGGTTGATGCCGATGTCGTCATAAACCGAGTGGCCGGCAAGGTCGCGCCACATCTCGCCTGAGTAAAGGAACGACCGCGCCTGGGCCAGCAGGTCGTAAATGTCCTGCTGGGCGGTCCGAAAACCTTGCATCGGGAACCGGGGAGGCAGGTGATTTCGGTCTCCGCCCATCATCCCCAGCACCACGGCGCGAATCACCGAGGGAATCGTGTTGCCGAACCTCCTCCGCAGGCCATCGCCAATCTTCTGCGTCTTGAACCAGGCATAGCCCGCGAGCGCCTCGTCGGCCCCTTCGCCGGTGAGGGCCACCTTGTATCCTTGATGGTTAACCGCGCCGGCCAGCCGCATCAGGCAAGCGGCCGACGAATCCATCACCGGTCCCTCGGCCGCGCGGATCAGCTCGGGATAGGAGTTGACGATGTCGCTCCGGTTGAGCGTCACGGTCGTGAGCCGCGAGCCCAGAGCCGCAGCCGACTCGGCCGCGTGCGACCGCTCGTCGGGTCCCGCCCGGTCGAGTCCGATCGTGAACGAAGGGACGGCGTAACCGCGCTCGCGCGAGCTGAGGCCCAGGACGACCGTCGAGTCGAGCCCGCCGCTGATGTAGCTGACGACCGGCACGTCGCCCCGCAGCCTACGCTCGACGGCCAAGCGCATCAGGTGCTCCAACTCGTCGACCAGCGGGGTGGGATCGTCCAGCCTCCGCTCGGCGCCGGCGTCGGGAAAGTCGAGGTCCCAATATTGCTTCAGCTCGACTCGGCCATCCCGGACGATCAGATAATGGCCCGGAGGGATCATCTTGATCCCCTCGAAGAAAGTCCGCGACGTTCCCGCGCAGAAGGTATTGAAGAAGAGGTCGATCCCCTTGCGGTCGGCCCGCGCGGCGATCAGGCCCGAGGAGAGAATCGCCTTGATCTCCGAGCCCCAGAGCAGCCAACCATCGACCACAGTGTAATGTAGCGGGCAGATGCCGACCCGGTCGCGGCCGAGGATGAGCGAGCGCGTCTTGCGGTCCCAGAGCGCGACGGCGAACTGCCCGCGAGTTTTGGCGAACATTCCCTCGTGCAGGTCTTCGTAAAGATGGACCCAGAGCTCGGTATCGCAGCGGGTGGCCAGCGTATGCCCGCGCGCGAGGAGTTCCTTCTGAAGCTCGGGATACTCGAAGATCTCGCCGTTCTGGGTGACCCACACCGAGCCGTCCTCGTTGCAGAGCGGCTGGCGGCCGCCCGAGAGGTCAACGATGGAAAGACGGCGGGCGCCCAGGGCGAGCCCTGGCTCGAGATGGATGTACTCGTCGTCGGGCCCGCGATGGCTGATCGCGCCAGTCATGGCCAGGAGCCGCGCCGCGGGGAACTCTCGCTTGCCCTGTAGATCGATCGCACCGGCGATTCCGCACATGGTTGGAAGCCTCTCCCCGCGTCGTTGGATCTCTCCCGGATCGTCGCGATCGGGACAATGCCCCCAGTCGGCGCTCGGGCCAAACGATCAACTATAACATGCGGCGTCACTCGGCGTCGAATTGTGGAAGCTGGGGGGATTTTGCGGGATTTGCGGTGATGAGAAATCTTCAAGCCATTGCACGGTCAAGAGTACCTGCATCTTGTCAAGGCGATTCAAGGCAACCGCTTCCAGATTGGCAACAACCGCGGCAGGATCAATGGCTGGGTCTCAGCGCACGCGATCTTCGGCAAGTGCGTCAGGATCGAGTGACACAACGAATGGCGAAAGACACATGCGGCAACAGCTCAACAGCTCATTCTCTCCTTTTATGAGACAGATGAGCCGTTCGTTGCCGGCTTACAGGGAGGAAAACGGAGGAACGAAACGTGGGCCGACGTGCCGGGTGCATCATACGCGTGGGCCGCGATCGAAGGCTCGGTTGATGTCATCAGCTTCCGACGTTGTGGGTCAACTTCAACCGGGGTTGTCGGGACGGGGAGCCACGACGAACGCCGAATACCCAAGAGGACAGCGGAACGATGTGGAAGAAACTCCTTCAGCGACTCACTGAAGAATGCGTGTTCGCTCCTCCTGCATCTGCCAGTCAGATCACAGCCGCCGAGCGGTCTCTCGGGGTCAACCTCCCCGATTCGCTCCGTGACCTGCTCTCCGAGACAAATGGCGTCCCGGGGGAGTACGGGCTGGGGCTCATCTGGCCCTGGGAACAGATCATCGCAGACAATCTCGCTTTCCGGGAGAATGAAGGCTTCCGGGAGCTTTACATGCCGTTCACCCATCTGCTCTTTTTCGCCGATGCGGGAAACGGCGATCAGTTTGCCTTTTCGATTCATGCGGATGGTGTGATCCACCGTCCCGATGTATTCGCGTGGAATCACGAGGACGATAGCCGGAATTGGGTCGCTCCCTCGCTGGAGCATTACCTGGACTGGTGGCTCACTGGAAAGTTCACACTCTAAACATGATGCCTGGCATCATCGTTACCACATACAACCGCCCCCCCCGATGAGGAACGCCGCACGGTTGATAGAAGGGAACCGCTCGCTCCATTGATCCCTGTGCCCGTTGGCAAACTGGCGTCGGATACGATCCCGGCAAACGCCAGCCCGGCAACGTTCGCGACGTCACGGAGTTCCGGCCGCAGGAAACGGAGGGGAGCTCGATCCCTCCCTCGATTCGTGAGATTTGTTCGATTCGTGGTGGTTTCTTCAGCTTCGCCCGTCGTTACCATGATGTGACTGGAGGTTGAGCGGACTGAGAATCAATGCCTTGTTCGAAACCTCGCCTCACGGGGCGCTTGGGGCATCGCGGTCGCCATCTGGCTCCTCGATCGGTGTGAATCCCGAAAGATCCCGGCTCGCGTGAGCGATCGCAAGAACATGGCAGTCGCTGCCTCTCACCAGGTAAATGATGCGATAGGGACAAACCCAAAGTTCCCGAACCGTCGATTGGCCCAGTTCGGGTACGATCGACCCGATTGCAGGAAACGATGAGAGGATGCGAGGTGCCTTGCTGATCTGGCTCGCGAGCTTTGCCGCATACGCCGGCGAGTCTCTGGCAACAAAGCTCACGATCTCTCTGAGGTCCTCGAGGGCGGGTTCGGACCAGTGGACTTGACCCATTCGTCGACCCTCCGCTGGGCCTCTTCCTGGCTCACAACGCGACCAGCTTCGACCGCAGCCATACCGTTTTCGACCTTCTGCCGGACGTAAAGGTGGTACTGGATGTCCTCGATCGAGCAGTCATCGGGCAACGATCGAATCAGCCGAATCGCTTCTTCCTTGATCGCGCTCATGAAGCCCTCCGTCTCGCGTTCATTCATTCATCCGGTGACCGTGGGGGTAACACCTCTGTGGGCGAGAGCCGCCGCGGCACGGATTCCATTTGGGAGATCGAACTCAGACGTCTTCCATGATTGTAACAGCCGCCTGCTCTGCCCCATACTCGGAAAGTCTCAAATCCGTGCTCTCCAAGACGGCGTCTGATCTCCCGGGAGGAGCAACTGCTGGAGTCCCTTGAGATCAGGCGGAGCTTTCAACCATCCCAGGTCGGGCAGCGTGTTGGCGCGGGATGGTTTCCGCCTTAGGATGACAGGAGATCAACCGGCTCGCGTCTGAACAAGACGGACTGCCAGGGGACGAAGCGGGGAAGGCCGCCGTCGTGGTCGTGTTGACGTCCAGGTGGGCCTCATCCGTGCTCGGCCCTTGCATGAGACGCCGTGAGGCGCAGACTCCGTCACATTCCGCGGACATTCCAGAAGGACCGCCCCAGTGCGACCAACTCTCAACGGTTCCGTCGGTTCTCCCCCTCGACAAAGACTCTTGCATGCAACCCCGATTGGAGATCCACCCCGCGTCTGGATCTGTGCCTCCGTGCTGGCCGTTCTCGGGGGGCTGGGCTGGGCTGTCGACCTGCGAGCCCAGACGTCTCCCGCCCCAGCCCAGGCGGCAACCGCTCAGCGATTCGCGAGCGGTGTCACGCCCCTGGCTCATTACGTGCCGCGAGACAACCTCGTTTTCTATCTGGAGTTCGACGGCCTCGACGCCCACGCCGAGGCCTGGCAGAAGACCGCTGCCTACAAGATGCTCAACAACACGCCTCTCGGGAGCATGCTCGAGGAGGTCGTGGGGCAGCTTCTGGAAAAGCCCCTGAGTTTGTCGGCCAATCGCAAGCTCACGGGGGCCGAGGTCGTCACTCTGGTCAAGGCCATGGCTCATAAGGGCTGGGTGGTGGCCGTTCAAGCCTCGGACAATCCCAAACAGCCCTTCCTCGTGACCATTGTCTTTCGCGGACTGGCGGCCAAGGACGTGCGGTCGCTCTCCGGCCGGCTCATGGGCATGTTGATGGGATCCGACAAACCCAAGATCGAACGCAGGGGGGATCGCCCACTGATCATGCTGACCAACACGGCGGGTCAGCCCAGCGGCGTCTGGTGGACGGAGAAAGACGACCTGGTGCTGGGGGGAAAGGGGACCGCGGACGCCGATGCGATCATCGCCGCCCTGGACGGCAAGACCCCCTCGGCCGCCGAGCATCCGGTCCTGAGCGAGCTCTCCAAGCCTGAAGGGAGCTTCGTGCCGCTCCTGACGCTCTTCCTCGACCCCTCGGCCATCTCCTCGAAGTCGGACGCCAAGGTGGTGGAGTTTTGCAAGAAGATCCAGGAAATAGGGCTGAACCGCATCGATTACCGCTGGGGATTCGATGGCGACGCCCTGATGAGCATCACCCGGCTGGTCGTTCCGGAGCCTCGGAAAAGCCTGTTCGCGATGTTTGATCAGCCCAAACTCGACACCAAGCAGCTCATCCCGATTCCCGGGGGCGTGGATTCCTTCGCGATCTTCTCGGTCTCGCCGGCCAAGGTGCTGGACGCGCTGGCAAAGGTCGCGCCGACCGGAACGAAGGCCAAGATGGATGAGTTCTTCGCCCGGTTGAAAGAGCAGAACCGGGTCGACTTCGAGAAGGACCTCCTGGGGCATCTGGGCCCCAAGATGGCGTTTTACCTGGCGCCCGGTCGATCGGCCACCACCACCGACGAGACGCCCGAACCGGCAGCGAAGACAGGTGGTTTTGATCCCACAGCGCTCCTGTCGTCGCTGACTTCAGCTCTGCCCAAGCCGACACTCGTGGCTGAGCTGGACGATCCCAAAGCGTTCGGCAGAGCGCTCGACGCCGTGATGATTTCCGTCAACAAAGAGCTGAAGACCATGGCCATCGAGAAAGCGGCGGCCGAAGAGGCGGAAGACGAGAAGGGGAACACGCCGGGGGCGGCCGGCGTCCCGGGGCAGATGTCAGCAAGGCGACAGCGCAACGAGCCGGCAGGTGGTGCCGGATCGGGGCGGCGATCGACCCGCAAGCGCAGCTCCAAGGAGGTCCCGGCGCCGGAATTCCGACTCACGCCAGGCTCGGCGACATCCCGATCGTACAGGTTGACCATCCCGACCGACTCGCCCCTCAAGTTTGGCGGTTCGGGCATTCACCCGACGATCCGGATGGAGGGCAAGTATGTCGCCTTCTCGTCCACCTCCGAGGCGGCCCGGGAGGCGATCGACCTGATCAGCAAGAAGGACTGGAAGCCCTCCGCCGACATCGCGCAAGCCGTGTCGCATGTTCCGAGTGACCTGATCCTGCTGGCCGTGCTCGACCCCCGCGAGACAATGCCCGGACTTCTCGCCAGCCTGCCCGGTACGCTGCAAAGCCAGGTCAACACGTTGATCACCATGTCGACAGCGGATTCGGCGGCGGACCCAGGAAATGCAGGGCCCGGCGGAATGCCGGGCGCCCCGGGCTATGCCTCGCGTGGAGGTCCCGGGAGCATGATGATGGCACCAGGGCCCGGCGGATCCGGCGGTTACTCGGGCATGTCCATGTCCCAGCCCGGCGGCCCTCCAGGCTCCCCTCCCGCCGGCTATCCGGGCATGTCGGCTCCCGGAGGTCAGGGCCCGGGGGCCAGCGAAATCTCACCTGCCGACCTGATGATCGAGCTGAAGGTTGATCCGTCCAAGTTGCCCAAGGCGGAGGCGCTCAAGGCCCTGATGTTCCCCGGTACGCTGGCTGTGGCGGTCGATGGCCAATCAATCCGGTTCGTGACGCGCGACTCGTTCCCGAATTTCGTCGCGGGGCTCGGCGGAGGGTCGGTCGGTACCGCGCTTCTATTGCCGGCGATTCAAGTGGCGAGGGACAGGGCCCGGCAAGCGGCCGCGGCCAATGCGAAGCAGGGGGCCGGTTCGTCCGGGCAGCCGGCAGCCGGTCCGGGCGCGGGTCCCGGCGCGACTCCCCCGGGCCCCGGGGCAGGTGATTCGCGGCCAGGGCCTGGCGGTCCCGGCCGCGGAGGCCGACGAGGCATGCGGCAGCCCGGTGGAGGCGGTCCCCCCGGTGCCCGGTAGCCGAAGTGATCGCCCTGCTCAGGCTTCCAGGGGAGGGCGTGCGTGGTTTCACCCTGTTCCTGAGATTGCCCAGGGCTCGCCTCGCCGCCCGGCGAGCCCGATTTGCCGGTGGGTATGTTAGCACGTGGTCGAGTGTCAGGATCAAGCTCGCGGCGCGGCAGTCTCCGATCCCCTTCGCTTGACCGATCGCCGCGCGCGATTGGCCATTTCTCGGTCCCTCGCCCGAACTGGTTCCAAGCCCAAGAATCCCTGTCTCGGAGAACACGCGATGGAAATCGTCAATGAAGTGACCGCTCGTCTGGAAAACAAGCCCGGACGGTTGGCCAAAATCTGCTCGGCGCTGGCCCAGGAAAAGGTCGACATCCGCGCCATCACCGTGATGGAAGCCGAAGGCCCCAGCGTCCTGCGCTTCATCACCTCGGATCTCGACACGACCAAGAAAGTTCTCACCGCTCTGGGGACCGAGCACCAGGTGGCCGAGGTGCTGGCCGTGCAGCTCGAGAGCCGCACCGGCGCGCTGGCGAAGGTGCTGGAAAGGCTTGCGGACGAGCATATTAATATCGATTATGCCTATGCTTCGGCCGCGCCAACTCAAGGCAAGGCGCTGGGAATCTTCCACACCAACAACACCAAGCGGGCCCTCCAGGTTCTGGGAGAAGCGGCCGGAAACAGTGCGGAGAAGACCGGAGGCAGACGGCCCTAAATGGTGTAGAGTTTGAAGTTTCAGCTTTTCATCCATTGAGGTTTGAA
>JBMFUH010000133.1:0-10696 GCA_049966735.1 Isosphaeraceae bacterium | reverse complement strand
CGCGATCAAGTCATTGCTGGCACGAGCCCGCAACGAGTTGCGTGAACAGCTTCAGCCTTATATTGGCTGCCGTGATCGGGACGCGGAACCAGAACTCTAAAGCGGTCTTCCCGCGCGTTGCTGACTGGCCGGACCCTCCCGACCTTCTCCTGAGGGAGAAGGTGGCCGGAACGGCCGGATGAGGGCAGTCCGCGAGCCAGGGCCAGCACGACCCTCATCCGCCCCGCGGGGCACCTTCTCCCAAGGGGAGAAGGTATCATCAAGCAATCGGTCTGAATCGTGTCATGACGTGGTCAGATTGGGCTTTGAGATCGTTGGGGCGACGGGCCCTGCGGAGTTTAGCTGGCCAAGGGCGGCAGCTCACCGATTTTCTCTTTCCCTGGGAATGTGTCTTGTGTGGAGATGATGGTCCTGAGCTGGATGGGCCGTGGTGCACAGGCTGCCATGCGAAGGTCGTTCATGACGCGAAATATGCTCGATCGCTAGCCTGCCCTCGATGTGCGTTGCCTGTGGGACCGTTCGCTGTTTGCCCAGAAGGTTGCACGCGCTGCAGGGGCCGCTCTCTTGGCTTCGACGCTGCTGTAAGTCTAGGAGTCTACGAAGGCCCCCTGCGTGATCTCTGTCTTCTGCTCAAACGGGAGAGCAACGCATGGCTGGCTCCCCGCTTGGGACAGATGCTCGTACAGGTTTGCAGGGCTGAACTTCTACGGCTACCTGAGAATACGTGGGTCATTCCCATTCCACTCTACTGGGCACGGTTCCTGAAACGCGGATACAATCAGGCTGAAGCGCTTGCTCGGACAATCGCTCACCATCTTGATTTCAGACTTCAGCAACCCTTGCGACGGATCAAATCGACCGGCTATCTCTCCTCCAAAACGGCGACGGAGCGCATGGCGGCGATGCAGGGAGTGTTTCAGGTTCGTCATCCGGAAAAGCTAAAGGACCGGACGATTCTGCTGGTGGACGATATCCTGACGACTGGAGCAACGTGCGGAGCGGCAGCTCGCGTACTCAAACAGGCCGGAGCGCGATCGATCATGGTCGCGGTTCTCGGCCGGGCTGTTTAATTCCTTCAAGAGACCAGCCATGACCAGCGCGCAGGTGCTTACCGGCAACTGATTCCATAGAAGAGAATCACATGTCAAAATATCATTTGTCTTTGCGCATCGGCACCCGGGCAAGTCGCCTGGCGGAGTGGCAAGCTGAATGGGTGGCAAATCGCCTGCGCGATCATTACCCGGAGCTGGGCATTGAACTAGTCCGGCTCAAGACCCAGGGTGATCGGGATCAAGCTTCACCGCTTTCGACCATTGGTGGGACGGGGTTGTTTACCAAGGAGATCCAGCGAGCATTACTGGACGAAACGGTCGACCTCGCCGTGCACAGTCTCAAGGATTTACCGACGATTTGTCCACCCGCGCTGGTTCTAGGCGCCGTACCCAGGCGGGCGGCTGTTTCTGATGCTCTGATCGCCCCCGTTTATCAAACGCTGGAAAGAATGCCCGCGGGAGCATGTCTGGGCACGGGGTCGTCACGACGCCAAGCTCAGGTTCTGTGGCGACACCCGAATCTCTCGGTCGTTCCTATCCGGGGAAACATCGAGACTCGGTTGAATCTCGCGCTTGAGGGGAAACTCGATGGGGTTATTCTGGCTGCCGCCGCCTTGGAACGTCTGAATCTGCAACATCATGTCACCCAACAGCTCGCGCCGCCGGATTTCTTACCTGCCGTCGGACAGGGGGCATTAGGAATTGAGTGCCGCGCGGACGACGGAGAGACACAAAATCTCGTCCAGGTCCTCGACTGCCAGGAAACACACACGGCGGCGCTTGCCGAGCGCGCTGTGCTGGCGGAGCTTGAAGGTGGATGCTCCATCCCGTTGGGCGCATGGGCTCGCCAAATTGTAGGTCAAGACGGTACACGTAGCCTTGTCCTCGATGCGGCCGTATTTGATCCCCGTGGTCAGCGTCAGGTTCGAACATCTCAGACTGGGTCCGTTGATGATCCCGTCACTCTCGGGCGTGAAGTTGCCCGTGTCTTGCGAGCTCACGGAGCTGACAGTTTGCTGCGGGCATCCCGATCTTCATAACAAATGGAGATCGGTCGCCCCATTCACTCGGCTCCGGTTCCATCAACTTTGATGATCCGGCGAATCCTGCTCGGCTCGACCGGCGTAGAGCAGCCAGTAGGTTACCGGGATCACGAAGAGCGTGAAGATGGTCGAGGCGACCAGACCGAAGATCAACGACCAGGCCAGGCCCGAGAAGATCGGGTCCAGAGTGATTGGAATGCTTGAAAGCATGGCCGCGCTAGCGGTCAGGAGGATTGGCCGAAGCCGGACCACGCGGCTTTCCATGATCGCGTCGAAAAGTGTACGGCCGCGCGCCACGGACTGATGGATGAAGTCGACCAGGATGATCGAGTCACGGGTGACAATGCCCGCCAGGGCGATCATCCCGATCATCGCCGTGGCCGTGAAGAAGACCGGATCGGCGAATCCGCCCACGTTCTGGCCGAACATGCGGTTGAGCAGCCAGAAGCCCGGCATGACGCCGAGGACGGTTAGCGGAATGGCGAGCATGACCACGAGCGGCACGACGAAGGACGTCGTCTGGGCGACGAGGATGACGTAAATCATCAGCATCGCCGCGCCGAAGGCCAGACCCAGGTCACGGAAAACGTCGATGGTGATTTTCCATTCACCCTCGCCGGCGAACTCAACGCGCATGCCTTCGGGAACGGACCAGGCGATGCCACCGCCGTTCTTGAAATAATTCCGCTCGGCCAAGGGACGAGGCGGCGTATCGGCAACCCAGCCTCGGGAGCCGGTTTCACCGGGTTTGCGGTCAAACGTCACGTCGAGAACACACTCAGCGGGAGGGCGTCCCGCCGTCTCGGCGAAGACATACACGACCCGTTCCAGGTTCTTGTGGTAGATGGTCTGGTCGACACGACGTGTCTGCCAGTGGCCGATTTCCGCCAGCGCCACGCGGTTGCCAGCGCGGCCCTTGACGCGGACGTCGGCAAGGTCCTCCGCGCTGGAGCGGATGGGGCGGGGCAGGCGCAGCTCAATCGCCAAGGGGTTCCGCTCTCCGGCCAGCCGGACTGTCCCCACGGTGGCTCCGTTCAGGGAAACCTGGATCGTCCGGGCGATCTCGTCGACCGAGACGCCGTTGAGGGCGGCTTTCTCCTGATCGGCGAGAAAGACGAGTGTGGGCGCGGGCGCCTCCACCGTGTCGTCGACCTCGATCACCCCCGGCTCCTCGCGGAGCCGATCGGCGACAATGCCCGAGGCCGCGATCAGGTCGTCGTAGGAGTTGTCGGGTCTGCCGTAGACCTCGGCGACGACCGACGACAGCACCGGCGGACCGGGTGGCAGCTCGACGATCTTGATCAGAGCCTTGTGCTGGAGGGCGATCTTGGTGAGCGGGTCGTGCAGCCGCAGCGCTAGGGCGTGACTTTGCGCCACGCGCTGCTTCTTACCGACGAGATTGACTCGAATCTCGGCCTGATGAGGCATCTTCCGGAGATAGTAATGGCGCACCAGTCCATTAAAGTCGATGGGACTGAAAACACCCACGTAGCTGGTGAAGTTGGTCACCTCGGGCACCCGGGCCAGCTCGGCCTCGATGTCCCGGACGGCCACGTTCGACCGCTCGAGCGTCGTTCCCTCGTCCAGGTCCAGGACTAGGAGCAATTCATTCTTGTTGTCGAAGGGGAGCATCTTGAGCGGCACCGACCTCATCGCGGCCAGTCCCATTGCCGCGACGGTCAAGACGCCGATGAACAGGAGAAACAGCCCAGCGGTGAGCCGCGAATGCAAGAGCGGCCTCATCAGCGGGTAGAAGATCTTGTAGAGCGTGGTCTGGCGGATCGCGTCCGGGTCATCGGGATCGTGGCCGCCGTGACTGTTGCCGTGGGAAGCGAACGCCCAGTGCATCACCTGGTAAGACATCCAGGGAGTGATCGTGAAGGCGACGACCATGGACATCAGCATGGCCACGGGCACGTTCAGGGCCATGGGGGCCATGTACGGGCCCATCATGCCGGTGATGAAGAACATGGGCAGGAAACTGACGATCACCGCCAGCGTGGCGCTGATGAGCGGCGGCCGGATCTCGGCGACCGCTTCCAGGACGATCGCGCGGGTCGCCTTGCCGCGCATCGCGAAATGCCGGGTGATGTTCTCGACGTCGACGATCGGATCGTCCACGAGCAAGCCCAGCGAGAGGATGAGTGCGAAGAGGGTCACGCGGTTGATCGTGTAACCGAAGAGCAGGTTGACTCCCAGCGTGAGGCCGAAGACCACCGGCACGGCCACGGCCACGATGAACGCCTCGCGCCAGCCCAGACTGAGAGTCAGGAGCGCGACCACGATGAGGATGGCGACCCAGAGTGCCTCGACCAGCTCGTTCACCTTGTCGTCGGCGGTCAGACCCGAGTTCCGGGTGATCACCATGTCGACATCGTCGGGAACGACCTCGTGACGCAGTGTCTCCGCTGCCTCGAGCACCGTGTGGGCGACCGCGACGGCGTTGCTCCCCTTCTGCTTGGCGATCGCGATGGTCACGGCAGGGCTGCTGACCTGGCCGGGAGGGGGCGTGACCGTCGACGGAGTCTCACCGCCAATCAACGTGCCGGTGGAACCTGGCTCGGCTTCAAATCCGCGTGCCGGGCCCCAGCCATGATGAACATAGGTGGCCACTTCCTGGGGACCGTCGCTCACGTTGGCAACGTCCTTGAGAAACACGGGCCGATTCTGGAAGACGCCGACAACCAGGTTGGAAAGCTGCTCCGGCCGATCGATCACCTTCCCCGCCCTGACCTGGAAGACGGCATCGTTACGGGTGAAGCTACCTGCCGGAACGAGGATGTTGGCCCCTTGCAGGGCTTGCTGAATCTCCAGCGGACTGAGGCTGAACGCCTGGAGCCGCTCGGGATCGAGATCGACGCGAACCGATCGCGGCTCGCCGCCGACCACATAGGCCCGGGAGACGTTGGACAGCGCGGAGAGGCGCTGGACCATCTCTTCACCGATGCGCCGGAGAGCATAGCTGTCGTCCGTGACGCTCGTCAGCGTCAACGTGACGATGGGCACGTCGTCGATCTCCACCGGCTTGACGACCCATCCGGTCACGCCCGGCGGCACAATGTCCTCGTTCTCGTCGAGCTTCTTGAAGAGCTTGACCAGGCTGCGCTCCCGGTCCTGACCCACATAGAAGCGAACCGTGATGATCGCCTGGTTCTCGCGAGCCATGCTGTAAACATATTCGACACCATCAATGTGATAGAGCACCTTCTCCAGGGGCGTGGCGACGAGCTGTTCGACCTGGTCGGCCGAGAGCCCGGGGGCGCTCACCAGGACGTCGGCCATGGGCACGACGATCTGCGGATCTTCCTCGCGCGGGGTGATCAGGAGAGCCGCCACGCCGATCAAGAGCGAGATGATGATCAGGATGATGGAGAAGTTGGTATCGAGGAACTGGTGGACGATTCCGTTCAGGAAGTCGTGCTTGCCGTGAGCCGCTTCCGCTTCGTGCTGGCTCATGATTTTGACTCCCGCTTCGAGGCCGTTCCGGGGACCACGACGCGCTCGCCCGCCTTGAGTCCGGAGAGGACTTCCCAGCCCTCCGGCAAGGCGCGGCCGAGCTGGATGGAGCGTCGGCGCGTGGTTCCATCCTCGACGACGTCAACCTCGTCAAGCTGGCCGATCCGCCGCACGGCTCGGGGAGGAATGACCAGAACTTCCTCGTCTCCCCGAGGGATGAAGATGCGGCCGAACATGCCGCTGTAGACGTTCGGCGGACAGGGGCCGGTGACCTTCACCTGGAACGATCGGCTCTCGGCCTGAGCCTCGGGCACGATCTCCGAGATTGTGGCGTGACAGTCGAACCCCAGCGAATCAACCCGCGCGGCGACCTTCTGGCCAATTTCGAGGTTGAGCGCCAGAGATTCCCGAACCGTGGCGATCATCTGCATTTCCTGCTGGTCATACATCGTGAGCAGAGCCTGGCCGGGGCTGACGGTGTCGCCCGCATTGACCTTCTTGTCCACGACCACGCCGCTGATCGGTGCCCGGATGAGGGCATAGCCCTGGAAAATCTGAGCTTCCTTGACGGCCTGCGCGGCGCGGTCGAGCTCGGCCTTGGCGGCGAGATAAGCAGTATTCGCCTGTTCATATTCATGCGGTGACACGGACTTGACGGCTTGCAGCCGCTTGGCCCGTTCCACGTCGGTTTGCGCCTGGTTCAACTTGGCCTGGGCGCCCGCCTCGGCGGCCTGGGCCTGGTGCAGCCGGGCCAGAAGATCGGCGTCATCGAGCAAGACGAGCATGTCGCCAGCCTTGACCTCTTGGCCGGCCGTGACCTTGACCTCCTTGACGCGAGCCAGAATCTTGGACGCGACGGACACCTCATGCTTGGCACGGATCGTGCCGACGGCGGATTCGGTGCGAGGCCGCTTGATCAGCTTGACCTCGGCCACGTCTTGGCCTTTGGGGGCCGGTGCACCGGCCTGCGCGGGGGGCACGGATTTGACCTTGGGCTCGAAGCCGCCGGCCAGGGCCAGCATCATGTAGAAGATGCCCGCCGTGAAGAGCGCGGCCATCACCAGCGTGCCGAGCATGCGCAACCACCTGCGTGGAGGCTTCTTGGGCGGGGAAGATTGAGAGATCGCGGTGGTCATCGGACGACTCCACGAAGAAGAGTCGAGGAGCATTCCTCGACTCGCGTGAGCATCGATCGCATTTTATGCCTTCATCCTGAGTCATTGCCAGGCATTCGGTTTACGACAAGCTCGGCTGATCGCTCCGATCTCCCTACTTTTGACTTCTGGGGAAGCCTGCCGCAAGAAGGTCGCGGTAACCTTCCCGGAGCGCCCGGGCATCGTAGCCCAGACCTCGAAGGATCTCCCCGGCCGAGATCGCCCGGCCGCCCGAAGCACAGTGGCAATAGAGAATGGTCCCGTGGGGGATCGCTTTATCAAGCTGAGCACGCTGGGCTGGGCTGATGCCATCGCGCTGCCATTCAAAGAGCACGCTGAGGGGCATCAGGAAGGCGCCTTGAAGGTGGCCCCGGTCCCATTCGCCTCTTTCCCGGACATCAATCAGCACGGCCTGCTTCGCACGCACGCGGGCCTTGACCTGCCCGAGTGTATCGGACGACTGCTGGGCCCCTTGCGCCACCACAATCCCCGCCAGCAGGATTACGAGTCCCAGCCCGGTTACGCTTATCGGTTGCATGACCGACTCCTTGTCAAGAAAAGTACCCTTCCCTCAGAACACACCACGATCGCCTCGGTCCGCGGGATGGCCGGCGGTCCGGCCAACCCATCACCGGTACGATCAACGGACGGAACCGGTTTTTCTCAGGCGTGAGACGTAGCCGGCGGACAGCATGTCTCTTGCCGGCCCGCCTGATTCCAGGGCATCCTGGCCAGGAGCCACCCGAGCGGGCAGAACCCGGTCAACCCCGCGAAAAGGAGACCGCAGCCCACAAAGCCTGCCAGGAAGAACCAGTCTGGATTACCTAGCTCTCCCAGACTGAAGCCAAGAAGTGCCAGCGTACCAGCCGTGGTCTGAACCTGTCGGTCAAGGGGCAGCATCCACCGGCCCCGGACAACCGGCAGCTTCGCCCGATTCCATGCTTGCGTGCCTCCCGCCACATTGATCACGTTGGTGTACCCAGCCGCGAGGAATTTCTCCCGCGCTTTCTCGCCTCGAGTACCCGATCGGCAAATGACATAGAGCGGATCGTCCTTCGCGCCGGCGCGCGTCTCCATGAATCTCCTGGGGTTCAACTCGTCCAGAGGCACAACCCTCGCCAGGGTGGCATGGAGGCTGCGATACTCGGCGGGTGTGCGCACGTCGATCAGCTCGACGGGCTTACCGCTCTCATGAAGTGCATAAAGTTGCTCGGGGGTAATTTGGCTCACCTCGGGCGGACACTCGATCAGACTCATGGACATTTCTCCAGCATGACCCTCAGCGATTGGGTTCTTCTTCGGTCGATGATCCCATGCCTTGGCGGATGTGCGGGGAACAGAGACGAATTGCTCCTTGCCTTGGTCCCCTTAGACTATATTCCTGCTCGGTTATAAAGTCAACTAGATTTTGTGGCTCGTCTGGTATTCGCGCGGGAACCTATCAAAATGTTCAGTGTATTGCTGGGCTTTGATCGGCATCACGACCAAAGATACTGGGAATCGAGGGTTCAAAAGGGTAAGATAGGACATGGAGGGCCGAGCATTGATCGGTCCGATCTGAACCGACATCGATCGAAGAGGGTGTCGGCACGATGAGGTGGCCACTCTAGGGAAAACGGTTGCGGCGCTTGAACCCGCCGCGGCTTGAAGGATGGCTCCTCACGATCACGACCAGGCTGTTTCATCTCGGCTTTTCACCTTTGGCAAATCGTTATCGATTCGATGGCGCGGGGCCAGCCTGCTGGCATCTGCATCGACGAGGGGCCAACCGCCAAGGCGGCACACGGTTCTCACAAGCGCGTGGTCTTCTCCAAGGGTCGTCCTGGGGGAATTGAGCCTCTGGCGTGCCGGTGACGGTGCCGGCCGGTCTCTCGCGTACGAGGCGCGTGAGCGTTCTCCCGAGCGGGGCGGCCTCATCCGGCGAATCCGGGCCGGATGAAGCAGAGCCGATCCCAGAAAGCGGAGCACCTCGTCGCGATCTTCCCGAACAAGGGGACGACCATGAACACTCCGCCGCGGGTCACGTTTCACAACGTTCCGCATTCCGAGGCTGTTGAGGAAGCCGTCAGAGAGACCGCCGTTCGGCTCGAGGCGCATCATGATCGCATCACGAGCTGTCGTGTGGTCATTGACCAGCCCCACCGGCATCATCGGGAGGGGAACCTCTTTGAGGTACGGATCGACCTCAAGATGCCGGGGGTGGAACTCGTGGTCAAGCGCGAGCTCGGCGGGGGCCTGGTTGGACGGAACCTCTCAAGATGGAGGCACCACCATGATCACCGCGACCGAACCCATGGTTCACAGCTTCATGATCTCGGACGAAGAGCGAGCTGAGTTGATCCGGCTGCTTGAATCCGCCCTGGAAGAGAACCGGGTCGAGATCCACCGGACACACACTCCCCTTTACCGCGAGCGAGTCCAGGGCGAGCAGGCGCTGCTCCGTGGTTTGCTCGATAAGTTCCAGCACATGAGGACCCACGAGTAGTCAGAAACAAGAAAGCGAACTCTCTGGAATGCAACCGTCCTGGTGGGTGGAGATCCGGCTTGCCCCGCCGCTTTCCACTCACCCCCTTTCGCCGTGTCTCTCCAAATATTTACCCGGACCAAGCGAACAGCCGTTAGACCGCGACGCCGGCATGGTCGCGGCCATGGCCGTTTTGTGCAGGAAAACGCTTGTCACCCTTCTGATGAGGAGATCGAGCATGATCGCAGGAGCCAGCACCCCCGGGAGAACAAGCTGGGTCGTTTGGCTTGGCATACTCAGCCTTGCCGCGTTGCTCTCGCCCCTGTCCCCGACGAGGGCCCAGACGCCGATTCCCCCGAGGCCCGGGGGCGACGACCCGCCAGCGGCCGCTCTCGCCCCCCAGCATTCACAGCCTCCGCGACACCACCCGCGCGACACGATCCGTGACAATCTGAAGCGCGAGCCTGTTGTCGGAGAAACCGATGAGGATGAAGACGAGGATGACAATAGCCATGAAGGTCAGCGCCGTCGCCACGAAGGCTTTGCCGACCATCTCGAGAGGCTTCTAGGTGATCTCGGCGAAAAGCTCACGGAAGATTTCGAACCGTTGGGCGACGAGCTGTTCAAGGCCCTCGACAAGGCCGCGAAAGACGTGGGCGCGGACATGCACGAGGCCCTGGAAAGAGCGCGTCAGGAGCTGCATGAAACCGTGCGTGACCGCGCCGGCAGGGCCAGAGAATCGGCCAGGCGACAACCGCGCTCGCCAGCTGCGGAGCGTGACAAGGGCGGTCCGAAAGCCGGACCTCGCGGAGAATCCGGAGAACTGGAAGCGGCCCGCGAACACGTTCGTCAGATGGAACAGGAGCTGCGCGAGGCGAGGCGCCGGCTCGAGGCCCTGGAACGTCGCCAGGAACGAGAATCGCGCGGCGCACGCCGTGGCCCGGATAAGGCTCCCGCGACTCCGGCCAAGCCCCCTACTCCACTGCATCGACCCGCTCCGGTCGAAAAACCACACACACGACCCGCGCCAGGCCCCGGATCAAGACCTCCGGCATCTGCCGAAGGGCGGGAAGGACGTGGAGAGCAAAGCATGGGAATGAGAGGCCCCGGCGGAATGATGGGGCCCCGGATGATGGGGCCCGGGATGATGGGCCGAAATATGCCCGGTCCTGGAATGATGGGCCCCGGAATGATGGGCCCCGGAATGATGGACCCCGGAATGATGGACCCCGGGGGGCCTGGCATGATGAATCCGCGCGTCGAGCGCCGGTTCCGCGATCTCGAAGAGAAGATGGATCGGCTGCTCAAGGAGCTGGAACATCTCAAGCGAGACAAGAAGGACGACGACCACAGCTTGTGACAACGTGGAGATCCCCCGTGGGCCAGCGTGTCGATCCATGGCCATGCCCTCACAGGACGTGGCCATGAATCGGAACTAGAGCGGTTTGCTCATGCGTTGCTTACAGCTTTCACATGCGTTGCTTACAGCTTTCAAGGGATACCGTTGTGATCATACCTTCTCCCCCT
>JBMFUH010000132.1:0-10715 GCA_049966735.1 Isosphaeraceae bacterium | reverse complement strand
GGGTCGTAGGATGGACGGCACGTTCACGACACTTGCCACACTTCCAGGGAAACGGCTTCATGATCAAACACCTTGCCGGTGGGCACTCACAATGTGGACGACGGGAGCGCCTGGGTCGTCATCCACCAGCCTCAGTTCAACGAAGATCCCCCGCGGAAAACCTTCCGCAGGCACGATCACCCTGTAGTAAAACGCGAAATCGAGATGGTTCTCTCTCTCCTCGACGCGCTGATCGATTCTTCCGCCGTCGCGAACGAAATCGATCGTCATCCGCCTGATGGCTTTGGGAGTCAGCCCGCCGAGATCGGCACGCGCGGCGATCATCTCCTGATCGCCGTCCCACTCCACGAAACCACCGACGTAACCCCTTGGTCCGACGGACAAGTCAAAGGCCCTGACGACCAATGCATGCTCCTGGGGGTCGACCACTTCGATTCCACCTCTGGCTCTACTATATACTTCACTTGCTGTAAGTCAAGTCGGGCGTCGGCGACGGACTCTCTCAGCAATACCGCCAATGATTGCTCCGATTAGTGGAACGAAAATCAGCCCCGGTAACAAACCTTGTTCGGGACCAGCGCAGTTGGTCTGGACGAGATAGACGATGAGCAGCCCGACGAATGTGCCAATCAGGCCCTCGCTCAATGGTTTCATGTGCTTTGTTCGGAATCGATGTTTCAGCGTGAGGGTCCGAGGTATTGTATCGTTGCGCTCATGCCCTTGAGTGCAAGGCGGCATGGTTCAAATCGACCCACCCCACGCGGTGATGGAACGATCAGGGCGTGGACATCTGGAGCCGGACTGCGTAGGCCCGGAGGGCGGTGTCGAGCTTGTCGAGATCTCCCAGGTGGGCCTGGGCGTCGTCGAGCCGGTGTCGTGAGTTCTGGCGCGGCAGGATGGCCTTCAGGTAGTCTCGAAACCGGGGCAAGACTTCTGGCTCGTTCAGCAGATAATGGACCAGGAGCCAGCTCTGAGCGTAGGCTAAAAGAACGCGCGCGATGCTGCCGGCGCGGAGGACCTCGTCGTGGGTCAACAGCTCGCGCAAAGGGATCCAGGAGACCTGGCGCTGCCTCCGCGCCAGGTCGTCCAGGCGTTCCAGGTTGAGCCGGCCCAGATCGCTGTGCCCACCACTCTGGCGGGCCTCGCCGTAAGTGCCCAGCCCCTCGACGATGCACAAAGGCACGTCTCCATCGCGGCGGAGGAGTCCGGTATTGAACGAGAGCTGGTGCGTCCCTTCGTGCGAAAGGGTGTGGATATACTGGTGCGAGGCGCGGGAGGCCATGGGCACGTTCCGCCAGTCGAAGACATGCAAGGCGTTCGTCTTGCGGTCGTACAGGCCCGTGAGGGCCGGGACGCCGACTCCGCCCTGGAGATGGAAGAACCTGCGGAACGGGCGGTCGTCCTGAAACATGACCACGATCATCCGACCCTCGGGCAGATGGACCGGGAACTTGCGGAGCCGGAAGTGACTCAGATAATCACGAGCGAGCTGCTCGCAATCTTCCAGGATCAGCTTCATGAACCCTTCGGCGGCGTCGCCCACGGACACGTAGTGCTTCGACCGGACCGTGGTCAGCGGGCCGATCCTGGCCTCGGTCAGCCGGCGCCGGACGTCATCGAGGGCCGCCTCGGTTTTTGCATCGGCGTCGGCGGGATCATCGGCCAAGATCCTTCCGGCCATGGCTGGCAGCCATCCGGCTGTGCCGCCAATGCTCACGGAGCAGGCCGCCATTGATTTCAGCCAGCCTCGCCGACCGAGGAGCGCCGCATTTTCACATTTTCCGCATTGTGGTCTTTGCATGGTAAGCTACCCGGATCGGCCGTGCGGGATCGTTTCGCTGCCCATTCCAGGATATCGGCCCGGATCGACGAGGTGAACAGCGGATTCTTGCGCCGGGATCGCACGGATGGTACAATGTGTTTTCATGCGGGGCGCGATCGTGAGGTGTGGGAAATCGCGGAACGACGCCGGTCGAAGCGAGGGATGATGGACGGACAAGGTGGCTCCATCACGCACTGGCTGGGCGACTTGAGAGGGGGAGACCTGGCGGCGGCCCAGCCCCTCTGGGAGCGCTACTTCAGCAAGCTGGTCGTCCTGGCCCGGGCCAAGCTCGCCAAGCAGCGGCAGCCCCGGGCCGAGGCCGACGAGGAAGATGCCGCGCTCTCCGCTTTCAACAGTTTCTGCGCGGGCGTTGCCCAGGGAAAGTTCCCCCGGCTGGGCGATCGCGAGGACCTCTGGAAGATTCTCATGACGATCACCGTGCGTAAGGCCTATGCGCAGATCCAGCGGCAAAAGCGCCTCAAGCGCGGCGGCGGGCGCGTGGTCGAAGAGGCCGTGCTGCGCGGCGCCAGGGGGGCGGCCCCCCTCGATCCGTCGTCCGTGCCCGGTCTCGAGATGATCGCCGGCCGTGAGCCCACTCCCGAGTTCGCGGCCATGGTGGCCGAGGAGTACGCCAGGCTGCTCGACGTCCTGGATGACGATGGCCTCCGGCTGGTGGCCGTCAGCCGGATGGAAGGTTACAGTTGCGAGGAGATCGCCGAGCAGCTTGGCTGCGCCCGCCGGACCGTGGCGCGCCGGCTGGATCTGATCCGCAAGACCTGGCTAGCGCGGAGCGGGGTGGTCTGATGTTCGGAATCTCAGAGGAGGATCAGGGCGAAGCTTTCTTGAGAGCCCGGCGCATCCACTGCGCCTGCGAGCGGTTCGAGGCCGAGTGGCGCGGGGGTGGCCGGCCGGAAATCGAGTCGTTTCTCGGTTCGTGCCCGGATGATGACCGGTTGGCCCTCTTCGAAGAGCTGCTGGCCCTGGAACTCGAACTGCGCTGCGAGCGCGGCGATCACCCGACCCCTGACGAGTATCTGAGCAGGTTTTCCGACCTCAAGCGCGTGATCGACACCACGTTCCGCAAGGCCGATCCGGGCTACTGTGACGCGGCCTCCACCATCCAGTGGGAGTCCACCACCGAGGGCGAGACCAACGGCGGCTCTGCCCCGGGACGAAAAGCCGGACCGGCCCGGGAGCCGGTGACGCGGGGCGAGGACCGGCTGGGTGATTATGTTCTGCTCGAGGAGATTGCGCGGGGTGGGATGGGGGTCGTTTACCGCGCCAGGCAGGTCTCGCTGGATCGGATCGTGGCGCTGAAGATGATTCTCTCCGGCACGCTGGCGACGCCCGAGGAGCGGGCGCGATTTCGCCGCGAGGCCGAGCTGGCCGGCAAGCTGGACCACGCCAACATCGTGCCGATCCACGAGGTTCGCGAGCAGGACGGCGTCCTCTTTTTCAGCATGAAGTTCATCGACGGCGGCAATCTGGCCCAGCAGCGGTCGGCCTATGCGCGGAACCCGCGGGCGATTGCCCGGCTGCTCGCCACGCTGGCGCGCGCCCTGCACTACGCGCACGGCAAAGGGTTCTTCCACTGCGACCTGAAGCCGTCGAACATCCTGATCGATCAGGGCGGCCAGCCGCAGATCGCCGACTTCGGCCTGGCGCGGCGGGCGGCTGAGGACAGCTCGCTGACGGCCACCGGGGCGATTCTGGGCACGCCCAGCTACATGGCGCCGGAGCAGGCATCGGGACAGCGCAAGCTGATCGGCGCCGCGACCGACGTGTATGGCCTGGGAGCGATTCTTTACGAACTGCTCTGCGGCCGGCCGCCCTTCCACACGCCCAGCATGATGGAGACCGTCGTCCAGGTGCTGGAGCGCGACCCGGTGCCGCCGCGCGAGCTGGTCGCGGATGTTCCCCGGGAGCTGGAGACCATCTGCCTGAAATGCCTGGAGAAGATGCCCGAGGACCGGTACCGGAACGCCCAGGAGCTTGCCGACGACCTGGAGCGGTTCCTGGAGGGCGAGGTCGTCGAGGCGACGGGCGTTTTCCAGGGATTGCGCCGCTGGACCAGGCGTGAGCCGGAGGTCGTCTCGCGGATCGGCGGCCTGGGGGTCGTCGCCCTGTTGACCGAGTTCAACCATCGGGTGCTCCTGCCCAATCCCGATCACTCGCTGCACTACCAGGTCCAGTTGACGCTTCTCCTCTGGGCAGCCTCGGCGCTTGCCTTTCAGTTTCTCTGGCGCAAGGGCTGGAGTTCAGACCTGGTGCGCATGCTCTGGTCGTCGGCCGACCTCTTCTTCTTGACCCGGGCCCTCTGGATCCTGGGGCGGGTGGAAAGCACGCTCTTGATCGGCTACCCCCTGATGATCGCGGCGTCCGGGCTCTGGTTCCGGGTCAATCTGGTCTGGTTCACGACCGCCGGCGCGATCATCGGTTATCTTTTCTTGTATCTCAATTCGGCGATTGACTGGAGCAAGCCGCTTTTGACCTGGGCGGGCGACGAGCTCCAGTATCCCAACATCTACGTCGCCGGCTTGATCCTCACCGGCTTCGTCGTGGCCCGCCAGCTCAAGCGCACCCTGGCCCTGGGGCGGTACTACGAGAACCGGCAATGCGGATGAGCGGGGGTGGAAGGCGGCCCCGCGGGCCGACGGGGAAAGACGATTGGTGGGTCTCATTTCATTCGACCCACCCGACGGGCTGGTCGCTCGACGTCACCGGACATTCGACGCATTCCATGGTTCGCGGAGGCCCTGAGCGACTTCGGCTGAACGGAGCGAAGCCCCGGCGCCTAGAGCGGTTTTCGGGTCGATCGCTCACCGTAGGGTCCGCTGTGCGGACCGACGGCCAGAGCAATTGGTCCGCACAGCGGACCCTACGGAACTGAGGACTGGTAAACAGGACCAGTCTCCCCGAACGAGCGTGGGAAAAGCAGGCCCCGGCCGGGTTGGCCACAGCCTGCAAGAAAACCACGGCATCAAAAACGGCCTTGTGGTTCACGAATGCTTCTCGTTCCACAGAGCCTGCCGCTCCTCCTCGATCAACGCCTCGAGTTCGTCCTCGGTCATTCCGCCGCGTCGAAAGTCCTCGGCGAGGGGAGCCGTCACCTCGTCGAAGGACGGGGCAGACCTGTCAAGGTGTTCGTGAAGGAAGCCGGAGATGAACTGCTCGCGGCTTTGTCCGCGCTGCCTGGCCAGTGTGTCAATTGTGCGCGCCAGCTCTGGCGAAAGCGGAACAATCACGGTGAGGGACGGCACGATCGACGGGGTGTTCATGGCACAATACCTCTTATCTCATCCATTTTAACGCAACCCCGGAGAGGCCGTCCAGAGACATCGGCCCAGGAGGCTCGAGAGAATTCATTCACGTTCCACAAACCTGCCGCGTCCGCTCGATATCGGCGCGGATCTGCGCG
This sequence comes from Isosphaeraceae bacterium, assembly GCA_049966735.1. Taxonomy (GTDB): domain Bacteria; phylum Planctomycetota; class Planctomycetia; order Isosphaerales; family Isosphaeraceae; genus Aquisphaera. The sequence continues at coordinate 5,475 of JBMFUH010000132.1, read as the reverse complement.
AGCAGGTCGTCGATGCCGGCGAAGGCGCGTGTGGCACGCAGGCGGGCCAGGAAATCGAGCTCGACCACGCGGCCGTAGAGATCGCCACTATAGTCCAGGAGATGCGCCTCGACCTTGCGGATCTGCTCGCCGAAGGTCGGGTTGGGGCCGATGTTGCAGGCCGCGGCCCAGCCGCTGGAAAGTGAGCCGTCAGCGCCCTTGATGAACGCCCGCGCGGCGTAGACGCCGTCCGGAGGGATGAGCGTATCAATACCATCGAGGTTGATGGTGGGAAAGCCCAGCCCCGCGCCCCGGGCCGCGCCATGGGTCACGACGCCGCGGATCCGGTGCGGTCGGGTCAAGAACCGCGCTGCCTCCTCAACCTGCCCGTGAGCGATCAGTTCGCGGATGCGCGACGACGAGATCAACCCGCCCTCATCCTCGATGCGCTCGACGATCTCGAACTCGAGCCCAGCCTCGGCGGACCACTCGCGCAGGACGTTCACGTCGCCTTGCCGATCGTGGCCGAAGAAGAAGTTTGGGCCTTCCACCAGGCCTCGCGCCGCGAACTGGCGGCGGATCACGCGGTCGAAGAACTCGCGGGCCGTCAGATCAAGGAGCCAGCGCCCGGTCTGGAAGATCGCCACCTCGGTGGCGCCTGCTTGCTCGAGCAGGTCAATTTCCCTTTCGGTCCAGACGAGCGTTTCAGGCGCCGATTCCGGCCGCAGAAGGGCTATGGGATGAGGGTCGAAGGTGACGGCCAGCGCAGGCACGTTCGCCGCGTCGGCCCGCTCTCTGAGCCGGCGAATTAACCGCTGATGGCCCCGATGAACGCCGTCAAAGTTGCCGACCGTCAACAAGGCCCCTCGGGCTCGCTCGGGAAAATCCTCGACGTTCTCAATCGTGATCACCAGCACCTACCCCATCTGCAAGGCAGAATTCACGAAACCGCGGGACCTCCCTTGATCGATTCTTGCTGTGTCTGCAACATTATCACTACCCCGCGAGGGATCGGTCAATGCCGCCAGCCGGCCGCTTCGTGCCCTTTGCCGCGTCCGGACGCCGTGTGCGGCATCGAAAAGGAGAGCGAAGACACCAAGATGAATGTCTTGATACTGGGCGATGGCGCCGAAGAGCGGTCTTGGGTTTCCTGGTTCGACTCCCGACCGGAGCATGACCTGAAGGCGATCTACCCGGGGACGCCCAGTGTCAACATCCCTGGCGATCGGGTTGTCGGCGATCTCGACGAGGCGCTTGCCACGGCGGGGATCGATCTCGTCATCGTGGGTGGTCGCATCGAGGATCGCGGCGAGGCCCTGCGCAGGGCTGCCGCGGAAGGTTTCGCCATCATCTGCCTTCATCCACCGGGGGCCGATTCCGAACCCTATTACCAGGTCGCCCTGAGCCGGCAAGAGACAGGCGCTATCGTGGTTCCCGATCTCCCGCTGCGCCTGCATCCGGGCGTGGTCCGGCTGCGGCAAGCCATCCAGACGGCAGAGCTGGGCACATTCCGGAGCATCCGGCACGGATCGCAGGCGGGCGCGGGGGACACGGACCTGGCCCGCCAGGCGTTCCCGAAAGCCGTCGACGTCATCCGCTCGCTCCTGGGAGAGATCGAGGCCCTCACCGCCAGCGGCGATCCGCCCGGCGATCATCCCGACCTCGAGCTGGTGGTCCAGCTTCGCGCCTCGGCAGGGCGGCGAGCCGAGATTCGCATCGAGGCCGGCCCGTCCGATTCCGCCCGCCTGACCGTGAACGGCTCCAGCGGCTCGTTGACCCTGGAATACGAGCGCGGGTTTCGCCAGCCCGCGCGGCTCATTCGCCGAGGAACTGCTTCGGGCTCGGACGAGATCATTGAGCTGGAAGACTGGGTCCCGCACGAGGCGATCATGCGGACGGTCGCCGGATCCTTGGAAAAGCGCGGGCAGGAATCAACGTCGGGCATCGGGCCCAGCCTCAACGACGGCACCCGGGCGATGGAGCTGGCCGAGGCCGTCGCCCGCAGCCTGCGCCGGGGCCGGACGATCGACCTGCACTACGAGGCGATCAGCGAGGAGGCCAGCTTCAAGTCGATCATGACCTCGACCGGCTGCTCGATCCTCCTGGGTATCCTGTTTCTGCTCCCCATGGCCCTGGCGGGGCCTGCCCTGGGATTCAACTGGACCATCTACCTGGCCTGGCTCATCCCGCCGGTGCTGGTGGCCTTCGCGGTCGTGCAGCTCCTGCGGTTCGGCATTCGCCGGGAGGGTTCGGGGGACGAGCGGGGACCGAACCGCGGGGTGTCGTGAATCAAGGCCCTCCCGCTTGATCCTGGCGGCTGGTATGGTGTGGTGTCAGGGTGAACCGCGCTGCGCCGAGCAACGTTCGGTCAGCCAGCAGTCCACGTCACTCTGGTTCTCTCCGCCAATCGAGGAGGTCCTGATGAATCGCCTCGCATACGTGACGCTCGTGACGGCACTGGCCGCCTGCCTGGCGGGTCTGGCTCAAGTCAGGATCCGGTTTCCAAAACAGCTTCCCCCGCGAAGGCCGTCCCGACGGTGATCCCGGTCTGGCCTGGCGTCGCCCCCGGCTCGGAGGACTGGACGCGGAAGGAGGTGCGGTACCGGAACGACTGGGATCACAGGCGGATGGTCCGGAATGTGACAACTCCCGCGCTGACGTACGGCGGTGGCACGAACGGCGTACGGGTCCCCGAAGACGCTCCGCCGCTGTTCATCCTCCGCGCCTCGGACGACACGCTCTCCACCGGCAGCGTTCGGCTGTACTCGGAGTGAAAGTCCGCCGGCCGCCCGGTCGAGCTGCACATCTACGAGAAAGGCGGCCATGGCTTCGGGTTGACCCCCAAGGGCCTGCCCGTGGATCACTGGATCGAACGCTTTGCCGACTGGCTCGCTCAGCGGGGCCTGGCCAGAACCGAGAGCAAGTCGGTGACGACAAGCTCTGGACACGCACGCAGGGGTTTCACGGGCAAGTGAAGTCCGTTATTTGCTTCAATGGTATCTCTCACCATTTGTTCAGATCTCTCCGCCACCACGTATGCAATCGCCTCGGCGGCTCGTCGCGCTCGCCGTTAAGCTTGCTTGAGCGCGGCCCCAGGCGGTTTTCCGCGGGGAAAGAACGTCGCGCTAATCCCTGACGTCCTCGAGCCGAACTCCGCGACCCTCGCGAATCTGTGCTCGTGCCGAAGCGACTCGCTGAAGAAATACAGGATCATTCTCCAGTCGATCATCGAACCAGTCGTCGTCGTCCGCAAATCCAATGAGGACACCGGCTGGCTTGCCATGTCGCGTGATGACGATGTCTTCCTTCTCGGCTTGGTGAAGATAATTTGAGAGGTCATCCTTGACCTGATTCAGTGGGACTTTCTTCATCGGGTACTCCTGCCAATCTCACGCCGCTTTCCCCGTCCCGCCTGGCGCGGGGCCGGGAAGTTCCCGGAAGCTGTCCAGGCTCTTGCGCAACGTCGGCAGCATGCCGTCGAATCGCTTGGATTCCAGCGTGTATTTGACCTCGTAATCGAACCTGCTGCCCGGAAACCTGCGCTCGATGACGGTCATCGAGAACGGGCCACGGCGAGTCCTGACGACCGTTTCGAGGGCCGGCCCCTTTCCCTGCTTGATGACCGTGCACGAGAGAATCTCGCAGTTCGGGTCTTCCTTCTTGAGGAGATCGGGAAGCTCTCTGGACTGCTCGTTCAGGTCTCTCTGGCCGCGCGGATGGGCCAGGACCAGCAGGTTGTCGGACCAGACGCCGTGGGCCGGGCCGTCGGCGAAGAGCAGAGCGACCTCGCTGGGGGCGAGCACCGGGCTCCAGCCCTCGGGCAGGTCCAGCGCAAACTTGTACTCGCGCTGGACCCAGCTATTGGAAACCTTGTTCAGAAGATCAGCGCCGGTGTTGGGAGATGAGAACCGGGTCGCGGCGACCATGGCGTCGAACGCGGTTCGGGCCGCGGCGTAGTGGGCGTCCTCGACACTGAGTATGAAGCTGTAGAGCTGGCGGTGGGCGATGATGCGAACCGTGACCTCGTGCCAGAAACCACCGGAGTTGGGATGAAACTCCCAGATCGTCTCCAGCCGCTCGCCGCGCTGGTCCTTGATGAGCCGGTTGGAGGCCAGCTTGCCGCTGGGCCGGCCGCGTTTCCGGGCATTGGAATCGATCCGGCTGCGATACTCCTCCAGGCTCTCGGGCGCGAGAGCAAGCTCGCAGGCCACAGCACCTGGGCGGTTGGGATCATCCTGAGAAATGAGCGCCACGAAGACCCGATCCTCCTTTTCGCGGGCAGCCAGATGCCACTCCCTGGGAATCCGCGTCGTCACGCCGTACTTCGGCGCCTCGAACGACTGAGTGGCATGCTGATCGGTCGCGGCTTGTGCGCAGCGTGTAACAGTCGCAAGAAGGAGCAGGAAGCTTGTCATTGTGCCGCGACCCTCACGGCGAATCTCACCAGCCCTCTGCCGTTCGTAGGGCAAGTGCTTCTCTCCCGGTAACACACGTGTCGTGAGCATACCCTCTCTTTGAGCCAGAGGACAGCCGTGCGATAATGAGGTTGAGCAAGGGAGTGATGCACTTTCGAGGCCATGTTTGAAGCGATGCGAGGCGATGATGCCCAAGCCGTTCGATGCCACGATGCGCAGGTTGTTCGAGCTGGAGCCCGCGGCGTGGCTCCGGTTTCTGGGGTTCGCCGTCCCGGATCCGGAGCAGATCACGGTGATCGACTCCAACCTCTCCACCGTTACCGCCGATGCCGATAAGGTTCTGCACGTCGGCGGAGCCGAACCGCTGATCGTGCACACCGAGTTTCTGTCGGGTCGAGATAAGGACTATCCCGGGCAGGCCGTCTGGTACAATGTATTGTTGCACCGGCGGCACAAGGTGCCGGTCTGGACAGTCCTGGTCCTGCTTCGCCCCGGTGCCGACGGTTCCGAGTTGACGGGCGAGTACGAAAGCGAGGTTCCCGGGCGGGGCCAGAACCTGCGGTTTCGGTATGATGTCATCCGGGTCTGGCTCGAGGCACCCGAACGGTTGCTGACGTCGGGTCTGCCGCTCTTGCCGCTGGCGCCGGTGTCGAATGTCGCTCCGGAAAACCTGCACGATGTTCTGACGACAGTGGCCAGCCGGCTCCGGGACGAGGCCGATCCGGGATTGAATAGGACGTTATGGACGGCGACGGCGATCTTGCTGGGGTTGCGTTACTCACGTGAGCAAGTGGAGGAATTGATCGAAGGAGTTGCCAAAATGATTCTGGGCATTCGCGGTATCGAGGACTCATGGGTTTACCAGGACATCCTCGCCAGAGGCCGCGCGGAGGGCGAGGCCACAGGCGAGGCCAGGGGCCGCGCGGAGGGCCAGCTCGAAGGGGCGAGATTGACTCTGTTGGGTTTCGGACGGAAAAGGCTAGGCGAACCGAGTGAGCAAGTCCTCTCCAAAATCGCGGCCGTACGCGATCTTGATCAGCTCAATCGCCTGGTGGACCGTCTCCTCGATGTAACAACCTGG
>JBMFUH010000131.1:0-10721 GCA_049966735.1 Isosphaeraceae bacterium | reverse complement strand
GCGCGCCGGCGCTCGAGGCCAGCCACGATCGGAAGCGCCGCTGCTGGATCTCCGCGTGCGCCGAGTCCCACCCCCAGTCGCCGAACATGAGGATGTTCGGCCGGGCCAAGGCGCCGCATTTCGGGCAGTGGGGCAAGGGTGGGACCGCGCGCATGGTGGACTCGTCGATCGTCACGGAGTGCGCGTCGGCCGGAAAGATTCCCGCGCCACATTCCGCCAAACACTGCATCGCGCCGATGGCGCCGTGAACCTCGTAAACCTGTTCCGGAGCAAAACCGGCGCGCTGGAAGTGGCCGTCGACGTTCGACGTGTAGACGAATCCACCACGGGGCATCTTGCTCGCCCAGCGATGGAGGATGGTGAATCCCTCGTGCGGCCGGGTCTCGCGGTAGAGCATCATGCGATGGCCGTAGAAGCCCCAGGCGAATTCCGGGTCGTCCCGGAACCAGCGTGGGTTGGCCAGTTCGGTGAACCGGAGCCCGAGCTTGGCATAGGGGGGATACGCCTTCCAGAAGCCGTGATCGCCCCGGAAGTCGGGCAGGCCGCTGTCCACGCCCATGCCCGCCCCCGCGCCGATCAGGATGGCCTCGGCCGAGCGGATCGCGCATGCGGCCCGGTCCAGCAGCGTGTCTTCTGATTCATTGTGGCTCATCGTCTTCCCGAGCGCCCTTCGGGCTCCTGTCTTGCTCCCCACATCGGGAGACGCCTCTCTTGCTTAATATATTTGAATATAAAGATATCATTGATTAATATAAGCTTTAATCATGTAAAGTACCAGCCACCGTTGATGTTAATGGCCTGACCGGTGACGTAGCCGTTGCCGGCGATCGCGACGATCATGTCGGCGACCTCCTCGCCGCGGCCGAACCGGCCGACGGGGATCAGCTCGGCACGGGCTCGGGGATTCTTGTGGACCATATCGGTGTCGATGAGCGCGGGGGCGACCACGTTGGCCGTGATCCCTTCGCCGGCCAGGAGCGAGGCGTACGCGTGCATCAAGCCGGAGAGCCCTGCCTTGGACGCGGCGTAGTGCGGACCGACCACGCCCCCCACCTGCGCGGCCACCGAGGAAACATAGATCAGCCGGCCCCATCTCTTGCGCCTCATCGCGGGAAGAAACGCCTGGGTGACGAGGAACGCCGAGCGCAGGTTGACCGAGAGCGCGTCGTCGAAATCCTCGATCGTCAGGCTTTCCAGCGCCCTGGGGTGAGCTTGACCGGCGTTGCTCACCAGGATGTCGACCTCGCCCAGTTTCTGGTTGACGATCTCGGCCATCCGCGCGACGTCCGCGGCCTGGGAGACATCTTCCTGTACGACCAGCGCCCGCCGCCCCGAGGCCTCGACCAGTCGAGCGGTCTCGAAGGCCTCGGTGGTTTTCTGCCGGTAATTGACGACGACATCACATCCGGCCCGCGCCAGCGCGAGTGCCGAAGCCCGGCCAATCCCCCGGCTGGCGCCGGTCACCAGCGCGATGTGTCCCGCGAGTTCTGACATGACTTCCTCCGCCGCCTCGATCATAGTCGGTCTCGTGGATGCTCCGAACAAGCCTCCTCGATTCTGGCCGATTCTCGGGTAAGATGCACCCGAGAAAAGGAGATTTCCATGCGAACGATCCTCATGAGTTGTGCCCTGGCGATGACGCTGGGGGGCGTTTGGTCTCACGCCGACCAGGTTGAACCCTCTCGTCCCGATATCCTGATCGCCGACTTTGAAGGCTCGACCTACGGAGCGTGGAAGGCAACCGGCGAGGCTTTCGGCCCTGGACCGGCTCAAGGCACGCTGCCCGGGCAGATGGCCGTTTCCGGGTATCTGGGCAAGGGGCTCGTGAATTCGTTCTTCCATGGCGACCACACGACCGGCACGCTGACCAGCACCCCTTTCAAGATCGAGCGGAAGTGCCTCAACTTCCTGATCGGCGGCGGCGGCTATCCCGGCGAGACCTGCATGAATCTCAACGTCGCCGGCAAGGTCGTCCGCACGGCGACCGGCCCCAATCGCGAACCAGGCGGCTCGGAGCATCTCCGGCGGCATACCTGGGATGTTCGCGATTTTCCAGGGGCACAAGCCGTTCTGGAGATCGTCGACAGGCGCACGGGCGGATGGGGTCATATCAACATCGATCAGATCGTCCAGAGCGATGAGGTCAAGCAGGCTCGCCCCGCGCGACGTGAACTTGAGATCACTCATCGCTATCTTCATCTCCCCGTCCGCACGGGAGCACCGAAGGCTCACATGAAGCTCTCGATCGCCGACAAAACCATTCGGGAATTCGAGATCGAGCTGGCCGAGGGCAAACCACACTTCTGGGTCTTCAGCGACCTGGAACCGTATCGCGGCAAGCTGCTGCGGATCGAAGTCGAGGAGCTGGCCCCGGGTTCTCGCGGCCTGGCCGCCATCACCCAGGCCGACGACATTCCCGACGCCGCCCACGTCTATCAGGAGGCCAGTCGCCCCCAGTTTCATTTCACGTCGCGCCGGGGCTGGCACAACGACCCCAACGGGCTGGTCTATCAGGCGGGGAAATATCACCTCTTCTATCAGCACAATCCGTACGGCTGGAATTGGGGCAACATGCACTGGGGCCACGCCGTCAGCGCGGACCTGGTGCACTGGAAAGAGCAGCCTGTCGCGCTCTACCCCCGGGAATTCGGCGACTGGTGCTTCTCGGGAAGCGCGGTCGTCGATGAGCACAACACGAGCGGTTTTCAGGACGGGCGCCAGCCGCCGCTGGTCGCCGCGTTCACCAGCACGGGCCGAGGAGAGTGCATCGTCTTCAGCAACGATCAGGGCAAGACCTGGAAGGAATACGCGGGGAACCCGGTCGTCAAGCATCCCGGGCGCAATCCCCGGCTGCTCTGGTACAAGCCAGGCAACCACTGGGTGATGGCCGTCTACGACGAGACCGGCGGCCGCCAGGGCATCGCCTTTCAGACCTCGCCCGACCTCAAGCACTGGACGTTCCGGAGCAAGATCGACGGCTTCTTTGAATGTCCCGATCTCTTCGAGCTGCCGATCGAGGGACAGCCGGGCCAGAGCCGGTGGGTCCTTTACGCCGCCGATGGCAAGTACATGCTGGGAGATTTCGACGGCCGCGCGTTCCACCCGACCTCGGGCAAGGACAAGCTCCAGCTCTGGTACGGCAACTTCTACGCCGCGCAGACATTCAGCAACACACCCGACGGCCGGCGCATCCAGATCGGCTGGGCCAACGGCGTCACCTTTCCCGGGATGCCGTTCAATCAGCAGATGACGATTCCCGTGGAGCTCACTTTGAGGTCAACCGAAGATGGACTGCGTATGTTCGCGCTACACTCCGGCGACTGGACATCAATTCGAACCGGCAGGTTTAGTCTTGAGAAGATCACGCTGACACCGGGCGAGAACCCACTTCGCGATGTGAGGGGCGAACTGTTCGATATCTCACTACTCTTCAAGTCGGCGAAAGCCGAGTCCTTGGTGCTGGACCTGCGCGGCACTCGGCTCGTGTACGACTGCGTGAAGCAGGAGTTGGTCTGCAAGAACGTACGGGCGCCTCTGAGGCCTTTTCCTGGTGGGGTGGTCTGGCTCCATGTTCTTCTGGACCGGGGCTCGATCGAGGTCTTCGGCAACCTGGGCCGGGTGGCGATGTCGGTCGCGGCAATCGCCAATCACGAAAATCGATCAGTCGGCGTTGTAAGCCAGGGTGGTCCGATCGATGTGAACTTTCTCGTTGTGAATGGTCTCCGATCAGCCTGGGATTTCCCCTGAGCCGCGACGCTCTGGGGTGGCAAACGCGACTTCCAGCCTGCATCGGCGGCAACCACTGGATCAGGTCGTCGCTCCGTGCGAGAATCCGCACATGGCGGATCTTTCAGTCCGCGTTTCTTCCGAGGATTGTGTCATGATCTCTCCCTACAAGAATGTGGAACAGTCCTTCGCGCTGGCGAAGGAACGGTATGCGGGTCTGGGCGTCGACGTGGAACAGGCCCTCGAGCGGCTGGCCAAGATTCCGATCTCGCTGCACTGCTGGCAAGGGGACGACGTCGGCGGCTTCGAGAACACCGGCGAGGAGCTGGGCGGCGGCCTGGCCGTCACGGGCAATTATCCCGGCCGCGCCCGCACGCCCGACGAGCTGCGAGCCGACGTGGACAAGACTCTCTCCCTGATTCCCGGCACTCACCGGTTCAACCTGCACGCCAGCTACGCCGAGACCGGCGGCAAGAAGGTCGAACGCGACGCCCTTCAGCCGGAACACTTCCAGAGGTGGATCGACTGGGCCCGGTCGAAAGGGATCGGGATGGATTTCAATTCCACCTTTTTCGCTCATCCCAAGGCCGCGAGCGGCATGACCCTGGCCCACCCCGACCCGGCCATTCGCAAGTTCTGGGTCGACCACGGCATCGTCTGCCGGCACATCGGCGCCGCGTTTGGCAAGGCGCTCGGGACCACGTGCGTCACGGACGTCTGGATTCCCGACGGCATGAAGGACTCGCCCATCGATCGCAAGGGCCCGCGGCAACTGCTGACGGAATCACTCGACGCCATGTTCGCCCAGCCCATCGACCCGAAGTACAACCTCGACGCCGTCGAGGGGAAGCTCTTCGGCCTGGGTTCCGAGAGCTACGTCGTCGGCTCTCACGAGTTCTATCTGGCCTACGCCGTCTCGAGGAAGAAGCTCCTCTGCCTGGACGCCGGGCACTATCATCCCACCGAGGTCCTCTCCGACAAGATCTCGGCCGTGCTCTGCGTGCTCGACGAGATCTTGCTCCATGTCAGTCGGGGCGTGCGCTGGGATAGCGACCACGTGGTCATCCTCAGCGACGAGCTCGAGGCCATCGCTCAGGAGCTGGTGCGGGGAGATTTCCTGGGCCGGGTGCACATCGGCCTGGACTTCTTCGACGCCAGCATCAACCGCGTCGCGGCCTGGGTGATCGGCACGCGCTGCATGCTCAAGGCCCTGCTCTTGGCCCTGCTCGCGCCGACGGCCACTCTGCGTCAGTTCGAGGCCGAGGGCAATTACACGGCGCGGCTGGCGCTTCTGGAAGAGTTGAAGACGCTCCCCTTCGGCGCGGTCTGGGATCATTACTGCCAGACCAAGGGGGTTGCCGTCGGCCCGGCCTGGCTCGACGACGTCAAGAAGTACGAGGTGGACGTGTTGTCCAGGCGCAAGTAACCTCGCTCCAAACCGAGAGGACCCATGGATTCCTCCTTGCAAACGACAGCGAACCCCGCCCTCGGCGTCTTGATCTTCACCCTGGGTGGGCTGGCGGGGGCGATCTTCTACCTGCCGTTCCAGAAAGTCAAAAACTGGGCCTGGGAAAGCTACTGGATGGTCTACGCCGTGGTGGGATTGATCCTCGTGCCCTGGACCCTGGCTCTTTCCACGTCGCCCAACGTGGTCTCGGTGCTCCGGGCCACGCCGATTGAAGAATTGCGCTTCTGCTTCCTCTGTGGCGCGATGTGGGGCCTGGGCGGGCTGACCTGGGGACTGATGATCCGCTACCTGGGCGTGGGGCTGGGGCTGGCCATCGGCGCCGGTTTGACATCGGCAGCGGGCACGCTCATTCCCAAGGCATTCAAGCACGAGTTCTATCAGCTCTTCCAGCCCGGCGCGGGAATCACGTCGCTCGTCGGCGTCTTCATCTCGCTGGCGGGAATCGTCCTGGTCGGCATGGCCGGCATGTCCAAGGAGAACGAGCTGCCCGAGGAAGAGAAAAAGAAGGCAGTCGCCGAGTTTGACTTCAAGAAGGGCATCGTCGTGGCCATCTTCTCGGGACTGATGAGCGCGGGGATGAACTTCGGCCTCCAGGGCGGCCCCACGATCGAGAAGCTGGCCCAGGCCACCGCGCCGGCCACGTCCACCACCTGGAGGGGCATGCCGGTTCTCGTCGTCGTCCTGCTGGGCGGCTTTCTGGTCAATGCGCTCTGGTGCCTGTTCCTCAACTTCAAGAACAAGACCACCGGCGACTACCTCAAGAAAAACACGCCCCTGGCTGGAAACTACGTCTTCGCGGGCCTCGCGGGCGTCATCTGGTGCTCGCAGTTCATCTGCTTCAAGACCGGCGAGCCCGCGATGGGCCAGATGGCCTATGTGGGCTGGGCAGTGCTGATGGCCTCGGCGATCCTCTTCAGCAGCCTGCTGGGCATCTGGCTCGGCGAATGGCGCGGGACCAGCAGCCGGACTCGATTCCTCCTGGGAGCCGGATTGGTGCTCCTGATCCTCTCGTCGGCGGTCGTCGGCGCCAGCGGTTACCTCGCCGAGAAGCGGCACGGCCCGCCGCCCGGAAACGCCTTGAAGACCTCGGCCTACCGCGTCCAGCCTGTTCCGGAGATCGGCCGCAACACTTGCGAAGCCGCGATCGGTCCCCTTGCCGCGTCGACATACCAGTGATTCATCGACTCGACCTCTTAAGATAAGGGAGAAAACATGACTTTATTTTCTCAATGGGTCCGCTTGAGTGTCCCTGTCGCGGCGCTGGCGCTGGGCGTCGTCGCTCTGACAGCGGGTCGTGCGGCCGCGACGGCCTCCGAGACCGGCAACCTGACCCCGGCCTTGCTGCGTTGCGAGTACCGCGTCAACCCGCTGGGGATCGATGTCAAAGAGCCCCGCTTGAGCTGGATCGTCACCTCGTCCCAGCGCGGCCAGAGGCAAACCGCCTACCAGGTGCAGGTGGCCAGCGATGCGAAGAACCTGAGCCCTCCCGCCCACACACCCGACCTCTGGGATAGCGGCCAGGTGGCCAGCGACGCGACCACGGCCATCGTCTACGCCGGCAAGCCGCTGGTTTCCGACGAGCGCTGCTTCTGGCGAGTCAGGGTCTGGGACAAGGACGGCAAGCCCTCGGCCTGGAGCGCGCCCGCGAGCTGGTCGATGGGTCTTCTGAGCGCGTCCGACTGGAAGGCCGAGTGGATCGGCTACGACAAGCCCCGCGAGGCCGCCGTCGAGAAGAGCAGGTTCGACTCGGTCAAGCTGGTCTTACCCGCCCCGGCCTATCTGGGAACCCGCTTCCAGGTTCAGAAACCCGTCCGCCAGGCCACACTCTACTCCACGTCGCTGGGGATCCATGACACCTACCTCAACGGCAAGCGTGTCAACGATGATTACTTCAACCCAGGCTGGACCGACTACAACAAGCGGGTCTACTACCGTGCTTATGACGTGACAAACCGGCTGCATCCGGGGGCCAACGCGCTGGGAGCGATCCTGGCCGACGGCTGGTACAGCGGCTACGTGGGCTTCGGCAAGATGCGCGATCATTACGGCAAGCACACCCGGCTCAAGGCTCAACTCCAGATTGTCTACAAGGACGGCAGCACTGAAGTCGTCGCCACCGGCCCCGCATGGAAGGCCGCGAGCGGCCCCATCCGCGAGGCCGATTTCCTGATGGGCGAGACCTACGACGCGCGGCTGGCGATGAAGGGCTGGGATACCGCGAGCTTCGATGACTCAGGCTGGTCGCCGGTCGTCACCGGCGCGGAGGTCAAGCCGGTCGTCCAGGCGCATCCCGGCCCCGGTGTCAAGCCATTTGCCGAGATCCATGGGCAGCACTGGACCGAGCCCAAGCCAGGCGTCTACGTGCTCAACCTGGGTCAGAACTTCGCCGGCGTGCCCCGGCTCAAGATTCAAGGAGAGCCCGGACAGAAGATCACGTTGCGGTTTGCCGAACGGCTCAACCCCGACGGCACGATCTACACGACCAACCTCCGCTCGGCGCGGAGCACCGACACCTACATCTGCGCGGGCAAGGGCATGGAGACGTGGTCGCCCCGGTTCACCTTTCACGGCTTCCAGTACGTCGAGATCACCGGTGTCAAGTCGCCCCCCACAGCCGACACCGTCACCGGCATCGCGCTCTCGAGCGCCACTCCGGTTGTGGGCCGGTTCGAGTGCTCCGACGCAATGCTCAACAAGCTGCACAGCAACGGCTACTGGACGCAGCGGGCCAACTTCATCGACATTCCCACCGACTGTCCCCAGCGCGACGAGCGGCTGGGCTGGACGGGCGACGCCCAGGTTTACATCCGCACGGCCACGCTCAACTGCGACGTCCAGGCCTTCTTTACCAAGTGGCTGGTGGACCTGGCCGATGGCCAGCGTAAGGACGGCCAGTTTCCCATGGTCGCCCCGGTCAAGGTCGCCGGCGATGACGGCGGACCGGCCTGGGCCGACGCGGGAGTGATCTGCCCCTGGACCATCTACCAGGTCTACGGCGACCGCCGTCTGCTCGCGCGGCAGTATCCCTCGATGGTGAAGTTCATCGAGTTCTGCCGCGAGCGCAGCACGCCCGAATTGTTGCCTCCGAAAAGGTACCACTGTTTTGGCGACTGGCTGAGCATCGGGGCGAACACGCCGACGGATGTGATCTACATGGCCTACTTCGCCCAGTGCACCCGGCTCACCGCCCAGGCGGCCAGGGTGCTGGGCAAGACCGCCGACGCCGCACGCTTCGACGAGCTTTATCAGCAGATCAAGCATGCCTTCAACAAGACCTACGTGGCCCCTGACGGCCGGATCAAAGGGAACACCCAGGCGGTTTACGTGCTGGCGCTCGCCAGCGACCTGGTCGACGGCGAGCGCGCGAATCAGGCTGCCACGTACCTCGTCGAGGACATCCAGAAGCGAGGGCACCTCTCGACCGGCTTCGTCGGCACCAAGGACCTAATGCTCGTTTTGTCCAAGATCGGCCGGTACGACGTGGCATACAAGCTTCTGTTCAACGACACCTTCCCGTCGTGGGGGTTCTCGATCAAGCATGGCGCCACTTCGATCTGGGAGCGTTGGGACGGCTGGACGCCTGAAAAGGGCTTTCAGGACCCGGGCATGAATTCGTTTGCCCACTACTCGTTCGGAGCCGTCTATCAATGGATGGTCGAGAACATCGGCGGCATCAAGACCGACGGCCCGTCGTACAAGCAGATCATCATCGAGCCCCATCCCGGCGAGCGGCTCAAGAGCGCGCGGGTCTCTTACAAGAGCATCCGCGGCGAGATTGCCAGCTCCTGGACCAAGGAGGATGGAAACCTGAGGCTGGACGTGACGATTCCCACCAACACGACCGCGACGGTGATCTTGCCGGCCTCCGGACCCGACGCCATTACCGAGAGCGGCCGCCCCGTTGCACAGGCCGAGGGGGTGAAAATCGAGAGCAGCGAGGGCAACCGGACCGTTCTCAAGGTGACCTCCGGCCGCTACACGTTCGTCGCGAAAACTCCCTGAACCAATAGTTCCGCCATTTTCCCCTTGCCATCCAGTGGGCAGTGTACCTGAACCGAGAGTTCCGCCATCTGCCATTTGCCATCTGGAATCTGCCATCTGGAATCTGCCATTTACCATCCGCCATTCGCTTACTCAAAGGAGAGCTACCAACAATGCGAAGATTCTCTGTCATGGCTCTGGCCGCCTGCACCGGCGCCTTGTTCGTGGGCGCGTCGTTGTTGCAGGCTGCTGCTCCTGCGAAGTCCAGGTCCGACGAGGGCCAGTTCGTCACCCTGTTCAATGGCAAGGACCTGTCCGGCTGGCACGGCCAGGAGACCGCCGATCCGCGTGCGTTCGCCAAGCTGAGCGCCGAGGAGAAGTCCAAGCAACTCGCTCGCGATGCCGAGGACCAGAAGAAGCACTGGCGTGTCGAGGACGGAGAAATCATCAACGACGGCCAGGGCGCCTATCTGACCACCGACAAGGATTACGGCGACGTCGAGCTGTTCGTCGACTTCAAGATCGGTCCCCAGGGAGATAGCGGCGTCTACCTGCGCGGCACTCCGCAAGTCCAGATCTGGGACTTCACTGAGCCGAGCTATGCCAAGATGGGCGCTGATAAGGGCTCCGGTGGGCTCTGGAACAACAGCCCGGGTAAACCCGGCAAGGATCCGCTGGTCTGCGCCGACAAGCCGATCGGTCAGTGGAACACCTTCCGGATCATCCAGGTAGGCGCCCGGACCACTGTCTATCTCAATGGCAAGCTGGTCGTCGACCACGCGTTGATGGAGAATTACTGGGATCGAAAGAACCCGCTGGCGGCCCGTGGCCCCATCCAGCTCCAGACCCATTCGCACCCGACCTACTGGCGGAACATCAAGGTTCGCGAGATTCCCGCCGACGAGGCCAACGCCATCCTGGCCAAGCATGGGTCGAAAGGTTTCGAGTGCATCTTCAACGGCAAGGACCTGACCGGCTGGGGCGGACCGATCAACCAGTACCAGGTCAAGGACGGCATCGTCATGTGCAAGCCCGAGAGGGGAGGCACCATCTACTACAAGAAGGAACTGTCCGACTTCGCCGCCCGGCTCGAATTCCGCCTTCCCCCCGGCGGCAACAACGGCCTGGCGATCCGCTACCCGGGGCATGGCGATACGGCCTATGTGGGCATGTGCGAGCTTCAGGTCCTGGATGACACGACCGGGAAGTACGGCAAGCTCGATCCCCGTCAGGCCCACGGTTCCGCCTATGGCATGGTGGCCGCCAAGCGGGGCTATCAGCGCCCGGTGGGCGAGTGGAACTTCCAGGAGGTGACCGTGAAGGGCTCGAAGATCAAGGTTGAGCTCAACGGCACGGTCATTCTCGACACCGACCTGAGCAAGGTGAAGAAGTTCATGGCGAATTCCGCTCACCCCGGCAAGGACCGGACCTCGGGCTACTTCGGCTTCGCCGGCCACAACGACCCGGTCGAGTTCCGCAACATCTCGATCAAGCCGCTGCATTGAGCCGCCGTGTTGACTTCAGGGGAGGCGAGTCCCGAATCGCT
>JBMFUH010000130.1:0-10758 GCA_049966735.1 Isosphaeraceae bacterium | reverse complement strand
GGCACATGCACTTGACGAGCGCCACGAGCGTCTTGCTACTGGGCGCGGTGGCCCTGGGAATCATCAACTACGTCCGCTTTCGCCGTGAGTTTCTCGCGGTGCTGCGCGCGATCGGCAGGGGTCTGCGCGTCGTCTTTCTGGATTTGCCGTCAAGGCTCATCCAGCACCCCCTCGTACGAAAACTCCTTGCCAGCAAGCCCGCTCTCCACGCCTGGCGATTTGTCCTCAAGCCGGGGCTGCTGGCCGCACTGCCAACGGCGCTGGCGTGGAGTGTCGGGCTTTCGACGCGGGTGGGCGCCGCCCTGGGCCTGGCCGCTTTCGTCGCGGCGTCATTCCTGTTCAACACCCGCGGCGGGCAGGTCCTCGAAGAGGTGGTCGTCGAGCAGATCTCGCATAACTTTCATATTTTGACCTTCGCGGTGATTCCCGGCCTCTTTCGCATCATCATGTCCGTCTTTGATTGTGCGCTCGAATGGGTCGAGAAACTGATCTACGCGGGAGATGAATGGCTGCGGTTCCGCGAGGGGCAATCCCGCGGGTTGCTTGCCGTCAAGACCGTGCTCGGCCTCGTCTGGGGCGTCGTGACCTATGTCGTGCGAATCTACCTGAATCTGCTGGTCGAACCGCAGCTCAATCCGATCAAGCACTTCCCGGTCGTGACGGTCGCGGCCAAGATCATGCTGCCGTTCGCTCTCACGCTCACCAGGCTGTTCGCGCTCGTGTTGACGCCGCTTTGGGGATCGTTCTTGGGCCACGTGCTGGCGGGGCTGACCGTGTTCTTCTTGCCGGGTGTGTTTGGCTTTTTGGTCTGGGAGCTGAAATCGAACTGGCGGCTTTATGAAGCCAACCGGCCCGAGGCGCTGGGACCGGTCGCCGTCGGCAGCCACGGAGAGACGGTGGTCCGGTTGCTGCGCCCGGGCTTCCACTCGGGCACCCTCCCCAAGCTCTTTGGCCGGCTGCGGCGAGCCAGAGCGCGCGGCCAGGAGGGCAAGGCTGCGCGCAACCGCGAGGCGCTGCACCACGTCGACGAAGCGGTTCACCGGTTGGTCGACCGCGACCTGGCCGCCTTGCTGCGCGAGAGCAGGAGCCTGGGCGATCTTGCCATCAAGGCCGGAGCGGTCCACCTGGCGACGAATCGAATCCGGATCGAGCTTCGGAGCAAATTCCTTAAGAGTGCCGGACTCCGGATCGACCTGGAAGAACAGGATGGCACGCTCGCGGCCGAGGTGACCCAACCGGGCTGGCTTGACAGCTTGAACGCTGACCAGCAGAGCACGCTAGGAATTGCCCTCGCGGGATTTTTCAGGATCTGTGGCGCCGAGAAGGTTACCGCGTCACTGGAACGATTCGACCTTTCTGGCGCCTGGTCACGCGCGGCGACTGCAACCCAGGTGGATCCGGAGCCTTGCGCCGGCGCGTACGCCACGATCACCTGGCGCCACTGGATTGACGCCTGGGCAAGCGAGGCGGTCGGAGAGGATCAGCGCGAGGGACCTGCCTGGAGAACCCGTTTTCTTCCCGACAAAGAACGTATTGACTCCGCCCCGCCGCGTGAACAAGGATTCCGTTGATATTTTATATTTCAATATCATTATTATATGATAAACCTTGAGGAACCGCGGATTCTCTGCTTGAATAAGGCTGGAGCGTTTTGCAGTTGGATTGCGCGCTGAACAGGTAACGTAGGGTCCGCTGTGCGGACCAAATGCCCCGGCCATCGGTTCGCACAGCGGACCCTACGGTGAGCGTTCGCCCCGAAAACCGCTCCAAGGTGAACGAATCCAGAGCTGGGGCGGCGTGGCGATTAACCAGTCCGTTCCTCTGGCACGCATTCTCGGGGCCGATGTGAGCGCCTTGAATGCGGCCGAAACCGTTCGAGTAGCCGAAGAAGCGGTCCGCGCACGATGAAAAATGAACCTGCTTTGATCGATTCGCTGAGAGAGATCACGGCCGTGGCCGTCGCCGAGGTGGACAATTCGGGCCGATTGCTCGACGCCAACGCGGGTTTTCTCCGCCTCTTGCCAGCCAGCTTTGAGCCGGGTAGCGCCCAATCCATCGGAGCTTGTTTCCTCTCTCCTACCTACCGAGATTTGATCGAGCAGACGGCCGCAAACGCCGAGATGATCTACCGGGGCCTGCTCACGATCGGAGAGCCCACCGGTCGGGTTCGGTCGCTCAAAGGGAGTGTTTCGCGTACCGGCCGCGGCATGTTCTTCCTCCTGGAGCACGACGTCGAGGACCTGGAACTTGTCTGTGCCAAATCCCTGGAATCGGCCAGTGAGCTGGCCCAGGCGCATCGCGAGCTGGTTTCGATTCATCACCGCCTTGAGCTGACCGAGGCTGAGAGCAAGCAATCCCAGGAGCGGCTCCGGCAAAGCGAGGAGAAGCTTCGGCGCGTGCTGGATAACCTGCCGATGCAAACGAGCTTGCTCTCTCCTGAGGGGAAGATCCTCCTGGTGAACCGGGCGGCGCTCGAGCTTCTCGGCGAGCAGCTCGAAGACGTTGCTGGCCGGCGGATCTGGGATCGGCCTCCTGGGTTCGAGTCTCAGCCCGAGTTCAAAACCGAGCTGCGGGTCATGTGCGAGAGGGCTGCCCGAGGAATCCCTTGCCGGACTGATCTGAGCCTCAAGATGCCCGATACCTCCGTCAAGGTCCTGGACCTGCAAATTGCGCCGATCTGCTCCGTATCGGGCGAGGTCGAGTTTCTCATTGCCTCGACAATCGACATCACCGAGCGCAAGCGGGCGGTGGAAGCACTCGCCGAAGAGGCCATCCGGAGGCGCATCTTCATTGAAGAGTCAAGCGATGGAATCGTGATCCTCGACCAGGACGGCAAGGTCTACGGAGCGAATCCACACTACGCCGAGATGCTGGGATATTCATGGGAAGAACTGCATGAGCTTCACGTCTGGGACTGGGATGTCCAGTGGACTCGGGAAGAAGTCATGTCGAAGGTCGACCAGGTCGACGAGCGAGGCATGAGGTTCGAAACACGCCATCGCCGCAAGGACGGCACGATCTTCGATGTGGAAATCACCGCCAACGGCGTGATCCACCACGATCGCAAGTTGATCTTCTGCGTTTGCCGCGACAGCTCCGACCGAAAGCGGGTCGAACGGGCCTTGCGGCAGTGGGCGGACGCCTTCGAGAACTGCGCGCATGGCATCGAGCTGGGCGATCCGGAGACCAATCTGGTCCTGGCGTGCAATCCGGCGTTTTCCCGGCTGCTGGACCGTCCCACCAACGACATTGTCGGTTGCAGCGTGTTTGACATGTATGACCTCCGGGACCACGAACTCGTCCGCGACGGCATCGAGCGGGCGAGTCAAACGGGCCAGGCCCGCTTCGAGGCTCGCATGCGCCGGAGCGACGGATCGATCTTCCTTGTCCAGATGGACCTGGTCTGCGTGCGTGACGCCGAGGGCAAACCGCTCTATCGAGTGGCCACGGCGCAAGACATCACGGAACGGAAAAAAGTGGAGCAGGAGATTCGCGAGTTGAACTCGAGCCTCGAAGGGCGCGTGGCCGAGCGGACGGCGCGGCTTGTGGCCGTCAATGCCGAGCTGGCCCGCGCGGCCCGTCTCAAGGACGAGTTTCTGGCAAGCATGAGTCACGAGCTGCGCACGCCGCTCTCCGGCATACTGTCGATGTCGGAGGCTCTGCAGGAAGGGGTGTACGGGACGCTGAATCCAGCCCAGCAATCCGCCGTGCGCGACGCCGAGGAATGCGGCCGCCACCTCTTGACCCTGATCAACGACATCCTTGACGTTGCCAAGATCGAGGCCGGCAAGCTCGAGCTCCAGCAGAGCGTCGTGGCCATCGACCAGCTTTGCCAGGCTTCCTATCGCCTGATCAAGGAACCCGCCCAGAAGAAATCGATCACGGTTTCCCTCAATGTCGATCAAGAGGTCGAGAACCTGGTTGCCGACAGCCGCCGGCTCAAGCAAATCCTGGTGAATCTGCTGTCCAACGCTGTCAAATTCACTCCCCAGGGAGGCAAGATCGGTCTCGACGTGGCCGGCGATCGGCAAAGCGGGCAGCTCCGCTTCACGGTCTGGGACACTGGCATCGGAATCCACTCCGAGAATCTGCAACGTCTTTTCCAGCCTTTCGTCCAGCTCGACGCCCGGCTCGCCCGGCAATACGAGGGTACAGGGCTGGGGCTGGCGCTGGTCAAGCGTCTCGTGGAGCTCCATGGAGGATCCATGCAGGTTGAGAGCCAGCTCGGTGCGGGGAGTCGTTTCACCGTGATCCTGCCCTGGGTCCAGGAGCATGCCACCAACACGGGGCCCTCAGAACCATGAGCCGCCATGATACGATGGGCCTCTGCCCGAGAACGAGCATCAGAGAGGCCCGGCGGAGCGAAAAGCCAGTGCACGCTCATGGTCCGCCAGTCCGTTGTGTTATCCTGGAAGTGAACCGAGGCCGATGCCGGCTTGGTCTTCCCTCGACCGCGCGGTCCCACGAGCGCGAGGGCGCATCCTGATTCAAGGAAATGGAGTGATCTGCAAATGAAGATATCTCGCTCTTTTTCAAGGCGCGGGTTTCTGGGTGGCTCGCTGGCGGCCGCGGCCGCGGCGGCCCTGCATGGCGCCTCGGCGCCGGCCGAGGCCCAGGCCGACGACGGATCGGAACTTCCACGGCTGGATCTTCATGCCCACCTGGACAACAGCAGCCTCGAGAAGGTGCTGCCCCTGGGCCGGGAGCGCCACGTTCGCCTGGGCATCGTCGAGCACGCCGGCACCCGGGAAAACAAGTATCCCAAGGTCCTGAGCAACGACGCCGAGCTGCTCGCCTACATCAAGATGCTCGAGGGCCATGGGGTCTACAAGGGCGTGCAGGCCGAATGGACCGACTGGATGACCTGCTTCTCCCCGGAGGTCGTCGCCC
Source organism: Isosphaeraceae bacterium (assembly GCA_049966735.1). Taxonomy (GTDB): domain Bacteria; phylum Planctomycetota; class Planctomycetia; order Isosphaerales; family Isosphaeraceae; genus Aquisphaera. Next base: position 5,868 of record JBMFUH010000130.1, on the reverse strand, counting down.
AGCTTGATTACGTGCTGACCGACGCCATGACGTTTCCAGGCAAGAACGGCCAGCGGATCAAGCTCTGGGAAAAGACCGCGCCCGACCACGTCGATATGACAAACCACGATGTCTTCATGGACCGATTCGTCGACTGGCACGTTCAGATCATGAGCACCGAGCCGATCGACATCCTGGCCAACGCCTCGTGGCTGCCCGACGCCCTCCTCCCCGAGTACGACACGCTCTGGACCGAGCGGCGGGCCCGGAAAGTCGTCGACGCGGCACTCAAGTACGGCATCGCCATCGAGATCAGCGCGAGCTACAAGTTGCCTCGCCTGGCGTTCCTCAAGCAGGCGCGCGCCGCCGGGGTGAAGTTCAGCTTCGGCTCCAACGGACGCTATCCCAACATGGGGAAGCTCGACTACAGCCTCGCCATGGCCCAAGCGCTGGGGCTGAAGGCCGGCGACATCTTCGTACCCGGCAAGACCAGCCAGAAGGCCGTGCTGCGGCGCAAGGCCTGAAGCGCGACAGGCCCGGCCTGACAGGGCCGCGGATCAGTGCACCAGCCGGACAGCGCCGATCGACACCCGGACGTCCGGCCGGTTGCATGGATCGAAGCGCAATCGCGTGATCACTCCACGCCAGCGCCGGTTGTCGGCGACCGGCACGCGATACTCGTGCCACTGGCCGTCTCCTCGGACCTTGAAGTGCAGGCTCGAGGCTTCACTTTCGGAGAGCTGTCTGGACTGCCAGAAGAGCTGGGCAGTGTCTTGAAACGGTCCTCCATGAGTCGGCTCCAGCTTGAGCCGGATCGTGATCGCGCGGAACTCGCCGGCCCGGGCCTGCAACGGCGGGCTGGTGAAGGCGGGGTCGCGGCTCTCCGTGAGTGCCTGGAGGCCGCCATCCGCAACCCGTGCCTCACTCATCCCCATCATGGCGGTCCAACCTTGCGAACCCGCCGCGAAGTCCCAGGAAATGCGCGAGGGGGGCGGTTCGGCCACGTCGTAGGGACCAAGGTTGACGTCGGCGGGAGTGACGTCCTGGTGGGCGCCGCCGGAGGTGAACACGTCGCGAATGGCGTCGAGGTAGCCGAAGCCGAATTCCCGGTGCGGCTCGATGTACGAGCCCTCGCCCCACTCGTTCCAGGCCTCGATGAGTACCGACTTCCTCCCGTTGGCTGTCCCGCTTCGGGCCTCGAGGAACTTCCGGGCGTCCTTCAGGTGCTGCTTGAACAGAGCCGGCGTTCTGCCGAAACGGATGAGATTGTTTTCACCATGCCAAGGGCGGCTGTCCCAGCCGCCGCTCAAAGGCAAAGGCGAAAGTGGGATGGGCGATTGCTCGACCAGGTCGGTCCAGTGACGTCGGTATCCTTCCAGAAGCGTCGCGAATGGCGCCTTCAGCCCGGTTCCAGCCATCGCCAGACCGGGCCAGTTGTAGGCAGTAACGGCGTCGTAGCCTTCGCGGGCCGCTTCCCTCGCGCCGCCGGAATCGCCCACGCAGGCGATCAGGTGAAGACCTTTCAGCCCCTCCTTGCGGCAAAGATCGCGCATGGCCTCAAATGCCTGCTTGACGCCCCCGGCGCCCAGGTCTGCGCTCAGTCGGTGCAGGCTGAAGATGATGACGACCGGCTTGCCCTCGACGGTCAGGTACTCGGGCCGGCGGAAGTAGTTGGTGATCCAGTAACGAGTGACCGCGAGGCAGTCCTCAAGCGACGAGGTCCCGGCCGCGTTGTGATTGGCCCAGAGCAGGCAGAACTTGAGGAGGCGACGGTAGCGGGCCTGGAAGTAGCCGTCGTGAAGCGCGTGCTCAAGCTGACGAGATCCCTGGCTCCAGTACCAGTCATAAGCGAAATATGTGATGCCGTGTTCCACGGCCCACTTGATTTGCCAGTCGGCCAGCTCGGGGCTGCCTTCGCGATACCAGCCCAATACCGGCCTGCGCTCGGGAAAGCGCGAAATCGGCGACCACTGGCTGGCCGTCTTCCAGCCGGGGAAATAGTAGACGCCCACCTCGTACGGCCCGCGCACGGGCTTCGGCTCCGGAACATAGCCGGTGGCAGGAAGCAACAGCCGCGGCGTGATCGATAGCCGCGCGTGGCCGCGGACGTCTGGCGGACCGGAACCCGCACCGTTCCGCGCCGAGAGCACGAGACCAGCTTCGCCCGAAATCGGACGATCGGCCCGAACCTTCCAGCGCAAGATTGCTTCCTCGCCGAAGCCCAGTCTTTCGAGCCGTGAATCGGCCGGAGACGCCTTGTCGAGACGGACTCCGTCGGGCAACGAAAGGGAGGCGCGGATGCCGGTCGCGGTTTCTCCGCCTGAGTTCGTGACGACCGCTTCCAGCGTCGTCGGCACACCAACTCGAGGCAGTGCATCGGCGACTCCGAAGGAAACGAGCTGAAGCCGCGCGGGGCCCCGGGGCGCGTCGCTGACCTCAAGCCGCTGGAGAACGGCTCGAGCGGTCGGGTCATCGCTGGGTCGCAAGCCGAGCGCGACCACCTTGCCCTTCCAGTCTCGAGCCGATAGTAGATCGACATTGTACGTTCGCGGCTGGGGGCCCGGCTCGATGGAAAAACTGATGCTGTGCAGCCCATGCGAGCGATCGGTGGCGAAGAAGAGCGTGGCGTGGTCGCCGCGGGTCACCGACATCCGTAGCGAGACGTAGCTCTGGTCCTCGGCCTGCACGTTCACGGGAGGACCGAGGACAAAGGAATCTACCGGCGCGGCAGTGATGCTGGCCCCGCGAGACCCGGCCTGGAGAACCGCCCCGCCGAGCGCTTGCCAGCCGCGATTACTCCCGGCGAAGTCGAAGGTCGCGCTTGTCGCCGGCGCCGGCATGGGGAGCTCGACGATCCGGAAGCTATCGAGATCAAACGTCACGCCGTCGTAGACATCGAACCGGAGCCGGACAATTTTCCGCTCGGCCTGCCAGAACGGGAAGAGGCGATACGTGTGCCACTGGTTGTCGCCGACGACTTGAAACCGGGTCGTCTTGTCCTGGCCGAATCCTCCATACCGTCCCTGATTCGTGTTGCTCCAGAAGAGCTCGGCCATGCCGTCGCGATCGGCGCGCAGGCGGATCTCGACGGCCTGCCAGGGAGACGCCGTCAGGTCAAGGAGAGAAGAAAGTTCGAGGATCGGGTCGCTGCCGGCCGCCCGGCAATGGAGCACCCCTCCGGCCACCTTCACGTCGACGAGCTGACCGCCCGGCGACCAGTGGAGCAGGTCTCCCGCGCGATCAAAGGCCCACTCGGCCAGCACGCGGGATTGCTCGTCCGCGATTCCGGGAGATCCCGAATTCAGGAGTAGCCAACCGAGAAGCACCGCACACCATCGTGCCGTTTTGGTCATCGGAGTCGCCTTTGTGTTGGGGTGGAGGAGGTCGAGCGGATCTTGCGAATCGGGCCACGGCAGATCTCCGCTTCACCCGCACTCTTTTAACATTGTTCAAACCTGCTGGAAAGAGACAAGGGACCAGAAAGAGTTTGCTGGCGGGCGCCCGGCGTCGGGCGTTTCCAGAAACCTGTAAACATGAAGGTGGGCGTGGAGATGTCAGGGAATGGATTCAGCGTTCGGCGACGGGAGAATCCATCTGCAACAAGGCCCGGAGGGCTCGCCACCAGCTTCGAAAGCGCGCTCTGATGCCATGTCGCGCTGGGCGATCAACCGAGGACGGGAAAGAGAAGACCGCCTCTGGGTACAACGACTGAAGGTGCTCCTCGGCAAGCGCGCGAAACGCATGCTGAGAATCAGCCAGTTCAGGGGAACCCGACCGGAATGTGAAAAGAAGCTCGAGTTGCGCGGGGCTCAAGTGATAGTTGAGCTCAAACAGGTAAAGCGCCAGCGTCAGCTCGGCAAGGCGGCGTTCCGGCAGATCTTCCGCCTCCCAGACGGCGCGGAGCAGGCCCACGTACTCGTCGTCCGGATGTCCAGTTGCCAGATCAGCGCACTCCCTGGGCGCGGGGAACATCCACGACTGGGCATCCGCCAGCGTGATCGCTCGTCCTGCCCGGAAATCGAGACGTCGGCAAGTCAGTTCGTCAATCAATCTCCAGCACCTTTTCGCAAGCGATCTTGACGAATCCCCCCGCACCCACGGATATGAAATACTCATTATCCACTTTAGCACCGAATCCGCCAGGGGAGTTTGGAGCGGACCAGACGCTGGAAAGAGAATGGTCCCCGGGCCTCACTGTCGACCGGGAGCCTCAACAATCCGGCGCCATGCCGATTTTTCCGCGCGAGAGCAAAGCAGAACGATTTCTTCACGGTTTCCCCTGATTTCGGTTGGTCCTTGTGTCGCCTGGAGAGAAGAGAGAGAATGAGGGCCACATGAGGTGGGCTCGACCCAGGGCCCATGTGTTACCTGCCTTGCCTCCTGCCGATTCAGACACATGCGCGATACCTTCACAGCCTGAATACGCTCGCCCGGGGACGGCCCTGGGGGCGCTTCGTAGCGCTTTGTCGTCGTTGGAGGGAAAGGCCGGGAGGGAGACCTTTGGGGAATCGGAGAGCAAGAATCCAGGCGATGGAATCGTTGTTCAGGACCTGAGAGAGACTCAAGGGAGGCGACGTGATGAGTGGTACGAGATCCACCGGGAAGAAAACCATGGCCGGCCTGACGCGCCGGGATTGCCTCAAGGCGGGAGCGGTCACAAGTGCGGCGTTCTGGATGCCCACCATTGTTCCCGCTGCGGCGCTGGGGCGGGGAGGAGCGGTCGCCCCCAGCGAGCGGATCACGCTGGGAGGACTCGGCATCGGCGGTCGGGGCGAGTTCGACCTCGGCTGGATGTTGCCGGAAAAAGATGTTCAGTTCGTGGCCATCTGCGACGCCCGCAAGGAACGTCGTGAGCACGTCAAGCGAGTGGTCGACAAGAAGTACGGCAACAAGGATTGCAAGATGTATCCGGAGATGTGCGAGTTTCTCGCCTCGCGCCCGGACATCGACGCCCTGCTGATCGCCACGGGTGACCGCTGGCACGCCACGGCCACCATCATGGCCATGCGGGCCGGCAAGGACGTCTACTCCGAGAAGCCCTCCTGCATGACCATCGCCGAGGGCAAGGCCGTGGTGGAAACCGCGCATCATTACGGCCGGATCTACCAGACGGGCACCCAGCGCTTGAGCGAGGCCAATTTCGTGGCCGCCATCCAAATGGCCCGCACCGGACGGCTGGGTCATGTCCACACGGTCCGCGCCCACATCGCCCCCTGGGACGCCGCCGAGATGAGCCATGCCTGGCTCCCCGCCGAACCTCAGCCACCCAAGGACGTGGTCGACTGGGAAGCCTGGCTCGGCCCCTGCCCTTGGCGGCCCTATAACTCGGCCTACGTCCGAGGCGGCTGGCGCGGGCATTATGATTTCCACACGAGCTGCATCGGCGAATGGGGCGCTCACACGTTCGCCCAGGGACAGGCCGGCATCAATGCCCTGCACACCTCGCCCATCGAGTACCATTACGTCCACAACAGCACCGGCGACGGCATGGTCACCAAGTTCGCCAACGGCGTGCGGATGATCCTGCAGAAAGAAGGATGGCACGGCTCGTGCGGCATGAGGTTCGAGGGGACCGAGGGCTGGGTCACCTGCGCCGACGGCTACAAGAAGCCCGAGGTTTCCTCGCCTTCCCTGCTCGAGGGCATGGACAAGCTCGTCGCCGATTATTCGGAACACACCGGGCGGCCCATGAACCACATGCGCAACTTCCTCGATTGCGTCAAGAATCGCAAGCAGACCGTCGCCAACCCGGAAGTGATGTTCCACTCCATGAGCACCGTCCACGCGGCGAACACCTGCATGTGGCTCAAGCGCGACATGTACTACGACCCCGCGAAGGAGGAGTTCCTCAACGACGCCGAAGCCAACCGCCTGCGCAGTCGGGCCCAG